>DAHUXO010000206.1 GCA_027307095.1 Betaproteobacteria bacterium
GCTCCGCATGCAGGTGACGAAACAAGTAGAACGCGCGAATCATGCTACCGCTGTCGGGCGGATACGGAATCCGATGCGTGATGCAGAGTATCTTCAAGCCGAGTCCATCCTCACACAGCCGATCGCGCACCTGACCCGAACCGGGCCCTGCGCTTCTCGGCAACGCTCCCGTAAACGTTCCGATAGCGCTCGACGCTGCGCGCCCACGTCCGCTCGGTCTCGACGAACCGGCGCGCCTGCGCCGCAATACGCGGCCAGGACGTCTCGTCTTCCAGGACCGCGCCGATCTGCTGCGCCAGTGCGACCGCGTCGCCCGCCGTGCACAGGAACCCGGTGACGCCGTGCTTGACGAGCTCGCGGTGGCCGCCGACATCCGAGGCGACGAACATCCGTCCCTGTGCCATCGCTTCCAGGGGCTTCAGTGGCGTCACCAGCTCGGTGAGCCGCATGCTGCGCCGCGGATACGCGAGCACATCGATCAGCTCGTAGTAGCGCTGCACCTCCTGGTGCGGAACCCGCCCGGTGAAGATCACGCGCTCACCGAGTCCGCTGGCAGATGCCTGCGCGCGCAATGCCGCGTCCTGCGGTCCGCCACCGACCAGCAGTGCGCGCAATTCCGGTCGCCCAGGCGCGAGGATCGCCAGTGCTTCCAGCAGCAGGTCGAGCCCTTCGTAGCCGTAGAACGACCCGGCGAAGCCGATCACACGCTTGCCCTCGAGGCCGAGCCTCGCGCGCAACTCGGGATCGGGCGCCGCGCCGAAGCTGAACTCGCGGATATCGACGGCGTTGGGGATGACAGTGACGCGCTCCGGGGGGATGCCGCGCGCGACGATGTCGCCGCGCAGGCCCTCGCAGATCGTCGTGACGTGGTCCGCGCGGCGCAGCGCCCAGGTCTCCAGTGCGCGCTCGGCCCGGTAGCGCAGGCTGCCCTCGCGGGTCGTGCCGTGGTCGACGGCGGCATCCTCCCAGAACGCGCGCACCTCGTAGACCACTGGAATGCCGCGCCGACCTCCGACTTTCAGCGCGGGCAGGGCATCGAGCACCGGTGAATGCGGATGCAGGACGTCGGGCGAGAATCCTGCGACCAGTTCGTCGATGCGCCGTGCCGTCGCAGCCATCTCGCGGGCGTAGCGCGCGCCCGGGAGGCTGTCCAGCAGGCTCGAAGGGAGCGGAGTTCGGTGGAAGCGCAACTGATCGGCGTCCTCGAACAGCGCCGTGCCGCCGTTCTGCCGCGGCGTGGTGAGCTGGATCGTCTCGTAGCCCATCGCACGCTGCTCGCGCAGGATCGCCGCGCTGCGAAACGTGTAGCCGCTGTGCATTGGTAGCGAATGGTCGAGGATGTGCAGAATCCGCATGGCTTTCGCTCACGCGGCCTCGTGCAGCGGCTGCGGCGCCGCCTCGCCGGACATTACGTTGCGGAGAAAGGCCTCGAACATAAGGAGCGTCCAGATCGGCGTGCTGTGGTCGCGGATTCCCGACAGATGCTCGTCGGCGATGCGCTCCAGTGTCCGCGGATTGAACAGGCCGCTTTCCACCAGCGCCCCGCGACCGAGTGCGCCCCGGACGCGCTCGCGCAGCGGGCCGCGGAACCAGCGTGAAAGCGGCACCGCGAAACCCATCTTCGGCCGGTATAGGACCTCGTCCGGGAGACGGCCTTCCATGCTCTTCTTGAGCAGGAACTTGCCTTCGCCGCCGCGGATCTTGAGGTCCGCGGGCAGCGATGCCAGCCACTCGACCAGCTCGTGGTCCATCAGCGGCTCGCGCACCTCCAGCGAATGCGCCATGCTCGCGCGGTCGACCTTGGTGTTGATGTCCCCGACCAGGTAGGTCTTGAGATCGAGGTACTGGATCAGCGCCAGCGGTTCGTCGGTGGCGGCCCGCCGCGCGTGGCGGTCGAACACCTCGCGTGCGTGATAGCCCCCGAGGTCGGCGCGCAAGCGCGAGCTGTAGAGCTGCGAGCGCAGCGGATCGCGCAGGCACGACACGCTGTTGAAGTACGCCTCGACCGAGTTTCGGGCAAGCGCCTCGAAGGTCGTCTTGGCGCGAAACATGCGCGGCGCCCAATCGAGCTTCGGGTACGCCCGGCCGAGCGGGCCGAACAGCGACCGGCGCAAGGCCAGCGGCATCGCCGCGCGCAGGCGCTCCTCGGCGAGGTGCAGACGATAGCGCCGGTAGCCGCCGAAGCTCTCGTCGCCCCCGTCGCCGGACAGCGCCACCGTCACGTGCTTGCGCGCGAGCTGGCAGACGCGGTAGGTCGGAATCGCCGAGCTGTCGGCATAGGGCTCGTCGTAGAGCCTCGCCAGCGTGTCGATGAGGTCGAAATCATCGCTCTCGACGAGATCCGAATGATGCGCCGTGTGGTATCGGTCGGCGACCATCCTGGCAAAGTGCGACTCATCGAACGCGGGATCCGAGAACGCGATCGAGCACGTGTTCACCGGCGTCTCCGAAAGGCCCGCCATCGTCGCGACCACCGCGCTCGAGTCGACGCCGCCGGACTGGAACGCGCCCCGCGGCACTGCGGCGATCATGCGCAGGCGCACCGACTCGTCGAGGCGGCGCCGCAGCTCCTCGCAGGCTTCGGCGACCCCGATCGACGTCGACTGCGAGAAGCGGACGTCCCAGTATTCGCGCGGCTCCGGAACGGGCCGGCCGCGCCGGATCGCCAGCGTGTGGGCCGGTGGAAGCTTGCGCGCTCCGCGGAATATGGTGCGCGGTTCGGCGACGTAGCCCAGCGCGAAATATTCCTCGATCGCCGGCGGGTCGATGTCGCGGCGCAATCCGCCGTGCGCAAGCAGCGATTTCAGCTCGGATCCGAACAGCAGCGTGCCGTCGGGCAGCAGCGCGTAATGCAGCGGCTTGACCCCGAGGCGGTCGCGCGCCAGGAACAGCGTCTCCCGGTTGCGGTCCCACAGCGCGAACGCGAACATGCCGCGCAGGCGCCCGACGCAATCCTCGCCCCAGGCTTCCCAGGCGTGCACGATCGCTTCGGTGTCGCTCCTGGTGCGGAACCGGTAGCCCAGCGCCGTCAGCTCGGCGATCAGCGCCTGGTAGTTGTAGACCTCGCCGTTGTAGACGATGCAGACACTGCGGTCTTCGTTGTAGAGGGGCTGCTGCCCGCTGGAAAGGTCGATGATCGACAGCCGCCGATGGCCCAGCCCGACGCCGGGCTCGATGTGCAGGCCGACCTCGTCGGGGCCGCGATGATGCTGCGACTCGTTCATGCGAACCAGCGTCGCGCGATCGATGTCGCTGCGCCCGCGGGTGTCGAAGATGCCCGTGATCCCGCACATGGTCAGTGGCTCCCTGTCGGCGCCCCTGTTGCCGGTCGCCCGGCATCGGCAGATGCGACGCCTCGTCGATCGTCGAGCAGGCGGTCGTAGAGCGCCGTGTATTGCGAGACCATGGCGTCGAGGCTGAACAGCCGCTCGGCGCGAGCGCGACCGGCATGGCCCTGCGTCTTGGCGAGTTCGGGCTCGCGCGCGTAGCGCAGCATCGCCTGCGCGAGCGCCTCCGCATCCGCCGCCGGAAC
>DAHUXO010000214.1 GCA_027307095.1 Betaproteobacteria bacterium
GTCGTGCTGTTCCCGACGATCACGACGACCCTGCCCCGCCTGCTCGATTTCAAGCAATGACAACCGAAGGAGAAGCCATGTCCGAATCGAAGGTTGCATCCGCGCAGCGCCGCCGCGTGTTGCAGGTGTTGGGCGGCGCCGGCTTGATCGCGGCCGGCGCGGGGTCGGAAGCGCCGCTCGCACGCGCTCAAGCGACGCCGAGGAAAATCCGGTTCGCGCATCCCGCGCCGATCGCGCACCCCTGGCAGATCTGGGGCGAGCAGTTCAAGAAGGTGGTCGAGCAGGAATCGGGCGGCAAGCTCACCGTGCAGATCTTTCCCAATGCGGAGATGGGCAACGAGCGCGACACCGCGCAGGCGGTTCGCGTCGGCTCCCTCGAGATGGGCGCGATCGGCGTGGGTCTCATGAACTGGGTGCCCGAAATGTCGATCACCGATGCGCCGTTCCTGTGGAAGTCGCGCCAGCAATGCTGGAACGCGATCAGCGGCGCTTTCGGCGACGATCTGCGCAAGCGTTGCCTCGCAAAGGGCTTCGTGCTCACGGGGTGGACAGATCTCGGCTTCCGCAGCATGACCAACAACAAGCACCCGATCAACAGCGCGAAGGACATGCACGATCTCAAGATGCGCGTGCCGCCCTCCAAGGCTTACATCCAGATGATGCAGGCCATGGGTGCGGCCACCGTTGCGGTCGATCTTAGCGAACTCTACCTCGCGTTGCGTCAGGGTGTTGCCGACGGCCAGGACACACCGCCTTCGGTGGTCAAGTCGAACAAGTACTACGAGGTGCAGAAGTACATTACGAAGACGGATCACGTCCTGACCACAGCGTATACCGTCACCAATCCCAAGTTCTACGACAGCCTCACGCCGGACGAGAAGAAGGCATTCACCTCCGCCTGCGCCAATGCCAACGAGTTCCTGCGCAATTACACGGTGAAGGACGAGGCCGCGGCCTACGACTTCCTCAAGGCCCAGGGCATGCAGGTCAACCTCACGCCCGACATCGAGACGTTCCGCGTAGCGTGCGCCTCGGTGATCGACAAGAACCCGGATCTGTTCGTGCCTGAGCTCGTCAAGATGGCCCGCGCGGCGCCGGCGTAACGGTCGTCAACCGACAAGGGGGCGCAGATGCTCGCAAGGAATGCCGTCAAGCACGCCGCCGCCTCCGGCGACGTGATCCGCGGAATCCACATGACGTTCGCAGCGCCGGCCGCAATCGAGGTCGTCGCCTCCGAGCGGCTCCACTTCGTCTACATCGACGGCGAGCACGGCTGCTTCGACTGGCGCGACATCGAGCTCATGTGCATCGTCGCCGAGCGCCACGGGCTGACCCCGATCGCACGCATTCCCGATCCATCCAGCGCGACAATCACGCGCTTCCTCGATCGCGGCGTGCGCGGCATCGTGGTGCCGCATGTGGACTCGGTGGAGGACGCGCGGCGGGTGATCGACGCCGCCTACTTCGCACCGGCCGGTGCGCGCTCGTTCGGCGCCGGCCGTCCCGAATACTGGGAGAACGGCGCAGATCGCGCGACGTACATGGCGGCATGCAATCGCGCGCTGTCGGTGTGCATGATGATCGAGAGTACGACGGGCCTCGTCCTCGCCGACCAGATCGCGCAGGTCCCGGGCGTGGACTACCTGAGTTTCGGACTCCTGGATCTCGCGCAGTCGCTCGGGCATCCGGGCGAGTCGGCCCACCCGGCCGTCAAGCAGGCGGTCGCGGAGTGCACGACGCGCATCAACAAGGTCGGCAAGCGCGTGCGCGAGGATTTCATGCGGTTCGCCTGTGTCAACGACGTGCTGCGCGCTGGCATGCGGATGCTGCTGGAAGGCAAGGACGCGGCAGCGCACTCGGCATAGGAGCCCATCATGATCGAGCAGGACGTCTTCATCAACACGAAATACGGCCGCCAGCCTGGCTACGCGGCGTGCCCGGGTGATCCGGGGACCTATCCCGGGATCATCGTCTACATGGACGCACCGGGCTTTCGCGACGAGCTCAAGGTCCAGGCGCGGCGCATCGCCAAGCACGGCTACTTCTGCCTCGTTCCCGACCTGTACTACCGCCTCGGCACGCTGCGCTTCGACGTCCCGCGACGCAACGACGCGATGTCCGGGGTGATCCGCGCGGCGATGCTGAGCCTCACCAACGCCTCGGTCGCCGAGGACACCGCGGGCATGATCGCGTGGCTCGACGGCCAGGACAAGGCAAAGTCGGGCCCGGTCGGTTGTGTGGGGCACTGTATGAGCGGACCTTTCGCGATGACCGCCGCCGCGCGCTATTCGCGGATGCAGGCCGCCGCGGCGCTCTACGGCGTGTCGATGGTCACTGATCAGCCCGATTCGCCGCACAAGCTCGCCGGTGAGATAAAGGGCGAGCTCTACATCGGCTTCGCCGAGCACGATCCTTCGGTGCCGCCCACCGTGCTGCCCGCGCTCGACGAGGCGCTCAAGACCGCGGGCACGCGGTATCGGATGGAGACGTACGACAACGCACACCACGGCTTCTGCTTCGCCAACCGTCCCGACTACGACCCGGTCGCCGCCGAGCGGTGCTGGGACACGCTGTTCGATCTCTGGGACCGCAACCTCAAGTAGCCATGCCCTATCTCGCGATTCCAGACGGTCAGCTCTACTACGAAGTGCACGGCAAGGGCTTTCCGGTGCTGCTTTTCGCACCTGGGTTCCTGAGCTCGCGCATCGAGCGCTGGTCGACCAACCCGGCGAAGCCGGGCATGCCGCAGGACTGGCTCGATCCGGTTCCCGTACTGTCGGACCGCTTCCAGCTCATCGCCCTCGACGTACGCAATGCCGGCCGCTCGCGCGCGAAGCTCAAGGCAACCGACGATTGGGAAACCTATACGGACGACTTCCTGGCGCTGGTCGATCACCTCGGCGCCACGCACTTCCATGCGTTCGGTGCGTGCATTGGAGTGTCGTTCGCGCTGTCGATGGCCAAGCGCCGGCCGCAGGCGGTGACCTCGCTCGTCTTGCAGAACCCGATCGGCCTGTCTGACGTGAATCGCGCCGCGCTCGACAGCGAGTTCGGCCGCTGGGCCGACGAGGCCCGGCGCTGGCCTGGCATCGATCCGGCATTGCTGCCCGGCTTCCACGACCGCATGTTCGGCGGCGACTTCATCTTCAGCGTGTCGCGCGAGTTCGTGCGCGGATGTGCGATTCCGATGCTGCTCATGCCGGGCAACGACATCGTGCACGCGGCCAACGTCTCCGCGGACCTCGCGCAGGCGCCCGATGTCGACGTCCTCTCGCCGTGGAAAGGCCTCGAACTGCGCGTCATGGCCATGCAACGCGTGCGCGACTTTCTCATCCGGCATACGCCCTGACGACCGATGACGCGAGTCGCCGTCCTCGACGATTGGCAGCGCGTGGCGCGGGCGTGCGCCGACTGGACGCAGCTGGAAGCGCGCGCCGAGGTGCACTTCTTCACCGAGCCGTTCGCGTCGGAGGATGACGCGGCCGCCGCACTCGCGGGCTTCGAGGTGATCCTCGCCACGCGCGAGCGC
>DAHUXO010000220.1 GCA_027307095.1 Betaproteobacteria bacterium
CGACCTGCAGACGCAGCTCGAGCGCGCCAACGCCAGCACCGGCGGCGCCACGATCTTCACCTATCCGGTCGCCGATCCCGAGCGCTACGGCGTCGCGGAGTTCGATGCCGGCGGGCGCGTCGTGAGCCTCGAGGAGAAGCCTTCCGCGCCGAAGTCGCGCTACGCGGTCACGGGCCTTTATTTCTACGACAGCCGGGTCGTCGACATCGCGCGCGAGCTCACGCCATCGGCGCGCGGCGAGCTCGAGATCACCGACGTCAATCGCCGCTACCTTGAATTGGGCGAGCTCGCCTGCGAGGTGATGGGGCGCGGGATGGCATGGCTCGACACCGGCACGCACGAATCCCTGCTCGAGGCGTCGCAGTACATCGAGACGATCGAACGCCGGCAGGGGCTGAAGATCGCCTGTCCCGAGGAGATCGCCTACCGGCAGGGCTGGATCGGCGCCGAGGATCTGCGCCGGCTTGGATCGGCGATGGCGAAGAACGGCTACGGCCGCTACCTGCTCAGCCTGCTCGACGACCCGGTGTTCCGCTGATGCAGTTCACCAGGAGCGCATTGCCCGATGTCGTGATCATCGAGCCGAACGTGTTCGGGGATGCGCGCGGCTTCTTTTTCGAGAGCTGGAACCGGCGCGATTTCGCCGCCGCCGGGCTCGACGCCGATTTCGTGCAGGACAACCACTCGCGATCGCGCCGCGGCGTGCTGCGTGGCCTGCATTACCAGATCGAGCATGCGCAGGGAAAGCTCGTGCGCGTGATCGAGGGCAGGGTGCTCGACGTGGCGGTCGACCTGCGACGCTCGTCGGCGACCTTCGGCCGGCACCTCGCGATCGAGTTGGCGGCAGGCGATCACAGGATGCTCTACATCCCGCCGGGTTTCGCGCACGGGTTCATGGTCGTCTCGGAGGTCGCCGAATTCCTCTACAAGACCACCGACTACTGGTACCCGGAGCACGAGCGCACGCTGCTGTGGAACGATCCGGCGCTTCGCATCGAATGGCCTGCAGGGGTTTCGCCGACACTCGCGCCCAAGGACGCCGCCGGCAAGCCGCTCGCGCAGGCCGACGTCTACGCCTGAGCCGCGGGCCTGCGACATGCCGGGCCGTCATTCCAGCATCCATCCGACTATCCTCGTCACCGGCGCGAACGGTCAGCTCGGGCGCGAGCTCGCCGCGGCGCTCGCCGCGCACGGGAGCGTCGTCGCCTGTGACCGCGCGGCACTCGACCTCTCCGATGCCTCGCGGATCGTCCGCGTCGTCCGCGACCTCGCGCCGCGGCTCGTCGTCAACGCCGGCGCGTACACCGCGGTCGATCGCGCCGAGGGCGAGCGCGAGGCGGCGTTCGCGGTAAATGCGCACGCGCCGGGGGTCCTCGCCGAGGAAGCACGGCGCATCGGTGCGGTGCTGATCCACTATTCGACCGACTACGTGTTCGACGGGACGGCGACCCTGCCCTACGACGAGGCGGCGGCCCCCAATCCGCTCAACGTGTACGGCGAGAGCAAGCTCGAGGGCGAGCGCGCCGTTGCGGCGACGGGCGCGCACGCGCTGACGTTTCGCACCAGCTGGGTCTATTCGCTGCACGGAAGGAATTTCCTGACGACGATCAGGAGGCTCGCCGCCGAGCGCGACGAGCTGCGCATAGTCTCGGACCAGGTCGGGGTTCCGAACTGGAGTCGAGCGCTGGCCGCGGCAACCGCGACGCTCGTCGGCCGCGGCCTCGCGCATCTCGCCGAGCGCGCCGGCCTCTATCATCTTTCGGCACAGGGCGCGACGACGTGGTACGAATTCGCGCGAGCGATCGTCGGCGACGTCGCGCATCCGCATGTCACGCCGATCACGAGCGCCGAGTATCCGACACCGGCGCGCCGGCCGGCGTACGCCGTGCTCGACCCGCGTCGTTTCGCCGACGCGTTCGGTTTCGCGATGCCGCACTGGCGCGAGCACCTCGACACCTGCCTGCAAAGTCCTCCGGAACCGCCGCGGGTTTGAGGAGTCCACCCGACCGGCGACGCGGATCGCGGAGGGCTACGGGCCCGATCAGGTGATCATGTGCCCGCCGGTCGGCAGCTGATGTCGGCGACGGTGATCCTCACCCCGTTCCTCTCGCGCAAGCGGGAGAGGAACGGGGTGAGGGGAAGGGATCAGCGCAGGCCGGCAGCGTAATCGGCCAGTGCCTTCATCTGCGCGTCGGTCAGCTTCATGGCGATCGTGTGCATGATCGCGCCATTGACGTCCTTGCCTGCTGCGTCGGCGCCGCGGGCGCCCGACTGGAATGCCTTCAGCTGGGCGTAGGTGTAATCGGCGTACTGGCCGGCAAGCCGCGGGTAATTCCTGGGAATGCCCGCCCCGTCCGGCGAATGGCAGGCGGCACATGCGGGGACGCCCGTTTCCGCGTCGCCGCCGCGCCACAGCTGCTGGCCCGCCTTGACGAGTGCGATGTCCCTGGATGCCTCGCCCTTGAGTTTCTGCTGCGAGAAATAGATGCCGAGTGCGGTCATGTCGGCATCGGTGAGCGTTGCCGCCATCGCCTGCATGGTCGGATTGACGCGGATGCCGGCCTTGAAGTGCGCGAGTTGGAGGGTGATATAGTCGGCACCCTGCGCGGCCAGGTTCGGATTCGCGGACGCGACGCTGTTGCCGTCGGCGCCGTGGCAGGCGGCGCATACCTGGGTCGCGGTCTGCTGCGCTTTCTTGAGATCCGGCGCAGGCGCGGCGCGCGGGGCCTCCTGGGCGGAGGCTGCGACGGCGTAGAACGCTGCCGCTGCAATGACGGCGCAGAGCCGGTTGCGGGTCATGTCGGAAGGCTCCATTTCCATAGGTCGATGCGTTGCGTGGGATGCCGCGAAGCCGACCGGTGTGCCGGCCCATGCGACGATTACAGATGAACAAACCGCCTATTGTATCGGAGTCGGGAACCGCGGCCAAAGCCGCCGGCGTCGCCGATGCCGGGCGCGCTCCGACTCCGCTGGTGGGGGCGGCATTCGAGACCGGTGCTGCCGCGGCGTGGCAGCTTCCGAAGGACGGCGCGCCGGAGATCGCATTCGCCGGGCGGTCGAACTCCGGCAAGTCGAGTGCGATCAATGCTCTCGCAAGGCAGACGCGACTGGCCTTTGCGAGCCGGACGCCGGGCCGCACCCAGCTGATCAATTTCTTCCGGTTGCGGGGAGGCGCCCTCGTCGCCGACCTGCCCGGCTACGGCTATGCCGCGGTGCCCCGGGCCCTCAAGAAAGACTGGCAGGAATTCCTGTGGCTCTACGTCACGACCCGAACATCGCTGGTGGGGCTGGTCCTGGTCGTCGATGCCCGGCACGGACTGCGCACGATGGACGAGCAGCTGCTCGGCGGGTTCCTCCCGTCGGGGCGCCCGGTGCTGATCCTGGCCACCAAGATCGACAAGCTCAACCAGGCGGAGCGCAAAGCCGCGGCGGTCGGGATCCGGAACCGCTTGGGTGAAGTGTTCCCCGAGTGCGCGTCGGCTGTCCGCGTCATTGCGTTCTCGGTGCCTTCGAGGCTCGGCGTCGAGGAAGCCGACGCGACGATTGCATCGTGGATCGCTTGACGCAGCGTGGCCGCGGCGAACAGCATAAGAAAGAGGCCCCGCGATCAAGGGGAGTGACGCGGGGCCTCGAAACGCCCGCCCCGGCATCGAACCGGGGCGGGCACCCGCTCAGGGAGGAAAGCGGGAGACGTTGACCGTCTGCGAAATAAGACCGCGACCGATTTGACGAGTTCCATTGCCGACCACCCTAGATTCGAGCCATCGATGAGCTACATGTTGACGGGACGATTTCCCGAAAGAAGGATGCGGCGCATGCGCCGGGACGATTTTTCCCGCCGGCTGATGCGCGAGACGCGGCTGACGTCCGACGATTTCATCTATCCGGTGTTTGTCTGCGAGGGCACCCGGCGGACCGAATCCGTGGCGTCCTTGCCGGGCGTGTCGCGGAAGTCGATCGACCTGCTGCTGGAGGATGCCGAGCGCTGCATGGCGCTCGGGGTGCCGGCAATGGCGCTGTTCCCGGTGATTCCGGCCGAGGACAAGTCGGAGAATGCGGCCGCCGCCTGGGACGCCGACGGGCTGGTTCCGCGCACCGTGCGTGCACTCAAGGAGCGCTTCCCGTCGCTCGGCGTCATGACCGACATCGCGCTCGATCCTTACACCAGTCACGGGCAGGACGGGCTCATCGACCCCTCGGGCTACGTGATGAACGACGCGACTGTCGAGGCGCTCGTCAGGCAGGCGCTTTGCCACGCCGCCGCAGGCGTCGATATCGTCGCGCCTTCCGACATGATGGACGGCCGGATCGGCGCCTTGCGCAAAGCCCTCGACGCCGCCGGGCGCATACACACGCGCATCCTCGCCTACTCGGCGAAGTACGCGTCGTCGTTCTACGGACCGTTTCGCGATGCCGTGGGTTCCGCCGCGAATCTCCGCGGAGGCGACAAGTACACCTACCAGATGGACCCCGCGAACAGCGACGAGGCGCTGCGGGAGACCTGGCTCGACATCGACGAAGGCGCGGACATGGTGATGGTCAAGCCGGGCCTACCTTATCTCGACATCGTGCGCCGCGTGAAGGATGCGTTCGGCATGCCGACCGCCGTCTACCAGGTGTCGGGCGAGTACGCGATGCTGAAGGCTGCGGCGCAGGCCGGGTGGCTCGACGAGCGGGCCTGCGTGCTGGAGGCGCTCGTCGGCATGAAGCGCGCGGGTGCCGACGCGATCCTCACCTACTTTGCCCTCGACGCAGCGCAGTGGCTGCGCGAAGGTTGAGGGCATTGCGCATGCCCCGACCGTTGCCCATCGGCAGGAAGAAGCACGGCACGGGCCGCGCGCGCCGCGGTCAGGCCTTCAGCAGCTCCGCCACCGCGTCCGAATCGAGCCGCCGCGGCTCCTCGCGCCCCTGCCGATCGCGGCGCGGACGCTGGCGCGCCATCGCCGTCGTGCGCACGATCAGGCGCAGGACTCCCGCAGGTGCATCGACATGGAGCTCCGCCGTCGCATGCGGTGATTCCCGGGCCGCGCGATAGGCGACCCCACGGTTGATCAGCGCGAGCTCGACCGCCTTGGCGTCATCCGCGACGAGCTCGAGCCGGATGTCGCTGTGCTCGCCCGCCCAGCCGGCGGCGACCCCGCCGGTCAGCACTGGTTCGAACGAAGCGAGGTCCCGCATCCAGCGCAGCGCCTCCGTACGCTGCCGCCGCAGTGAGGCGGCGTGCGCCTCGCCGCCGAAAAGCGCCTGGTGAGCGATCAGTGCCGTCTCGATTTCGTCGTCGCCGGGCAGGGCGCAGCTCTGCGCCAGCATCAGCTGCCGCGCCGCCTTGCGCTTGGCGAGCGACCAGTCGGCTAGCCCGTGCTCGACGATGAACCGGGCCGCAAGGTCGGCGATCCTTGCGCGATTCTGCAGCTCGCGGCTCGCAGACTCGGAGCGCGGCGCCCGGCCCGTGTTCGCTGCGTATCGGCCGCCCATCAAAACAGCTGGTTGCGCACGTCGTGCGCGGGCCCGGGCGCCGCACCCGGGACCGTGGCGGGGGCGAGGGCATCCTGCGAGCGGCGCGGGGTGAACTCGGTCATGAACCAGTCGGACAGCGTGGAGGAGTCGTCACGCAGTCCGGTGTCGGGGTTGATCGGCACCGACACGACGCCCGCCGGCGGGGCGGGCACGTCCTGCGGCACGCCCTTGAGGGCGCGCTGCATGTACGACATCCAGATCGGCAGCGCCGCGCGCGCGCCGGTCTCGGCGGTCCCGAGGGTCTTGGGCTGGTCGTAGCCGATCCACGCGATGCCGACCTTCGCCATGTCGTAGCCGCAGAACCACGCGTCGACGTCCTCATTCGTCGTGCCGGTCTTGCCGGCCAGGTCGCTGCGCTTGAGTTCCGCGACCCTCGCGCCCGTCCCGTAGGTCACCACGTCATGCAGCAGCGAGTTCATGATGAACGCGTTGCGCGGGTCGATCGCCTGCTCGGCGTCCTTGCCGGCCACGGCGGGTTTGGCTTCCGACAGCACCGCGCCATGGCTGTCGGTGATCTTCGCGATCAGGTAGGGCGTGATCCGGAAGCCGCCATTGGCGAACACCGAATAGGCCGTTGCCATCTGCATCGGCGTCGCGGAGCCGGCGCCGAGGCCCATCGTCAGGTAGGCCGGGTGCAGCTTGGGGTCGAAGCCGAAGCGCGCGATGTAATCCTGTGCATATTGAGGTCCGATCGCCTGCAGGATCCGGATCGTGACCAGGTTCTTCGACTTGGCGAGCGCCATGCGCAGGCGCATCGGGCCGTCGAACCTGCCGTCGTAGTTCTTGGGCTCCCAGGCTTCGCCACCGGCCTGGTCGGCGGGGACGAAGAACGGCGCGTCGTTGATGACGGTCGCCGGCGTGAATCCCTTCTCGAGCGCTGCCGAATAGATGAACGGCTTGAACGAGGACCCGGGCTGCCTGAAGGCCTGGGTCACGTGATTGAATTCGTTGCGCGCGAAATCGAAGCCGCCGACCAGCGCGAGGATCGCACCGTCCTGCGGACGCACCGATACGAACGCCGCCTCGGCGAGCGGCATCTGGGTGATCGCGTAATGCCCGTTGTCGTCGCGGGTCACCCGCACGATGGCGCCCGGGCGGATGCGCTGGTTGACGGGGGTCTTGTCCGACAGCGCGCGCTGGACGAACTTGAGGCCGGAACCGGACACGACGGCCTGGTCGCCGTCCGCCAGCACGGCGCGCACTTCCTGGGGAGTCGCCTGCAGGACCACCGCAGCCAGGATGTTGTCGCTGTCGGGGTGGTCCTGGAACACCCGGTCGAGCACCGGTTCCTGTTCCGCGGCGTCGGCCGGGAGATTGACGAAACCTTCCGGGCCGCGGTAGCCGTGACGCTGGTCGTAATCGACGAGCCCGCGCCGGACCGCGGCGTAGGCCGCGTCCTGGTCCGAGCGATGGATCGTCGTCCAGACCGTGATCCCCCGAGTGTAGGTCTCGTCGCCGTAGGCTTCGAATACGACCTGGCGCGCCATCTCGGCCACGTACTCGGCGTGGATCGAGATCGGCTCGCGTGAGTTCTGCCGGACGTTCAGTGGCGCGTTTTGTGCTTCGCGCCATTGGTCGTCCGTGATGTAGTGAAGATCACGCATGCGCCTCAGGACATACTGCTGACGGATCCTGGCCCGGCGCGGGTTGGTGATCGGGTTGTACGCCGACGGTGCCTTGGGCAGGCCCGCGAGCATCGCGGCTTCGGGGATCGTGACCTCCTCGAGGGGCGTGCCGAAGTAGATCTGCGACGCCGCCGCGAAGCCGTAGGCGCGCTGCCCGAGGTAGATCTGGTTGATGTAGAGCTCGAGGATTTCGTCCTTGGTGAAGTTGGCTTCGATTTTCCAGGCGAGCAGGGCCTCGCGGAGCTTGCGCGACATGGTCTTCTCGCGCGTCAGGAAGAAGTTGCGGGCGACCTGCATCGTGATCGTTCCGGCGCCCTGCTGGGTGGCGCCGGCGGTCAGGTTGGACAGGGCGGCGCGCAGGACGCTCAAATAGTCGACACCACCATGTTGGTAGAAACGCTCGTCCTCAGCGGCCAAAATGGCGTGTTTCATGACATCCGGGACTTCGCCGATGTGTATGATCGCCCGTCGTTCCTCCCCGAATTCGCCGAGCAGGTCCCCGTCGGCCGACAGGACCCGCAGGGGCACTTTTGGCTGGTAATCGGCCAGGGCGTCGAGGGGGGGAAGCGTCGGCCACAGCAGGGCCAGGACGAAGCCCCCTAAGAGGGCGCCGACGATGGCGAGGCCGGCGGCGACCGACCCGATATACAGTATCCAGCGCTTTAGCACGACGGAATAAAACTTACGTTTGGGGTGGGGGTTCCCGCCCGATTATAGGCGTGCATGCAACACTCGCACGCGGAAAAGGAAACAATTTGACAACAGTGATACTTGCTGCCAGAGTTTAATGTAGATTATCAGCAACAGGCCCACTACCGCCATGCTTGCCGAAAACCTCTCGTCCGTCGCGGACTTGTTCAAAACCAAGTCCCCCGTGCTATTGGGCGTCGACATCGCCTCCACGTCGATCAAGCTCGTCGAACTCGCCGACGCCGGCAAGGGCCTCTACCGGCTCGAGCGCTACGTCATCGAGCCGCTGCCCAAGGACGTCGTGACCGACGGCAACATCGTCAACGTCGAGGCGGCCGGCGAGGCGCTCCGGCGGGCCTGGAAGCGCCTGGGCAGCCGCAACCGGAATGTCGCCCTGGCCCTCCCGGCTGCGATGGTCATCACCAAGAAGATCATCGTCGCCGCCGGCCAGCGGGAGGAGGACCTCGAGCTGACCGTCGAGGCCGAGGCCAACCAATATATCCCGTTCGCGCTCGACGAGGTCAACCTCGACTTCCAGACGCTCGGTCCCGCGCCCAACAATCCGGACGAGGTCGAGGTCCTGATCGCCGCGTCGCGCAAGGAGAAGGTCGAGGACCGGGTCGCGGTCGCCGAGACGGCGGGCCTCAAGGCGCGCATCCTCGACGCCGAGTCTTACGCGACCCAGGAGGCGTTCCGCCTGATCGCGCCTTCGCTGCCCGCGAACGGCCGCGACCAGAACATCGCACTGGTCGACATCGGCGCGCACGTCACCCACTTCTACGTCCTTCGCAACAACCAGATTCTATTCTCGCGCGACCAGGCGTTCGGCGGCAATCAGCTGACCCAGGACATCCAGCGCGCGTTCAACCTCTCGCCTGACGAGGCCGAGTCCGCCCGCAAGAACCAGGGCCTGCCCGAGAACTACGACCGCGATGTCCTGCAGCCGTTCATGGAATCGCTGGCGCTCGAGGTGACCCGCGCGCTGCAGTTTTTCTTCACGTCGACATCCTACAACCAGGTCGACCAGATCGTGCTGGCGGGCGGCTGCGCCTTGCTGCCCGGGCTCGACGAGCTGGTGGCGAAGCGTGCGGGGGTGGCGACGCTCGTCGCCAATCCGTTCGCCTCGATGCAGTCGTCGGACCGGATCCGGCCTCGGCAGCTCGCCCAGGAGGCGCCGATGCTGATGATCGCGACCGGGCTCGCCATGCGCAGTTTCGAATAGGAACCGGGCCATGCGCATCAACCTGCTGCCCCATCGCGAGCAAGCGCGGCAAGCGCGCCAGCGCCAGTTCGTCACGCTGGCGGTCCTGCTCGCTGTCGTGGGCCTCGCGATCGTAGGGCTGGTGCACGCGATCTTCGTCGCACAGATCGACAACCAGGTTTCCCGCAACAACCTGCTCAAGACCGAGATCGCCAAGCTCGACGCGCAGATCAAGGAGATCGACAAGCTGCGCGACCAGATCGCCCAGGTGCTGGCACGCAAGCAGGTGGTCGAGACCCTGCAGGCCAACCGCAACGAGGCGGTACACCTGCTCGACCAGCTGGTCCGCCAGTTGCCCGACGGCACCTATCTCAGGTCGGTGCAGCAGAGCGGCGCGAAGGTGACGATCGTCGGCTACGCCCAATCGAACGCACGTGTCTCGACGCTGATGCGCAACATCGACTCTTCGCCCTGGCTCGAGAAGGCCGAGCTGGTCGAGGTGAGGCTGGTGACGCTGCCGGCCCAGGGCAGGACCGAGGCGACGCGCGTCAACCAGTTCACGCTGACCTTCATGATCAAGCGTGCGACGCCCGCGCCGATCCCGCATGCGCCGGGAGCGCCGGCCGCCAAGGGAGCCTAGGCATGACGCTCGACGATTTCCGCCGGCTGAATCTGCGCGAGGTTGGCAAGTGGCCGCTGGGGCCCAGGATCGTCATCCTCGCGCTGCTCGTCCTGACCATCCTCGCCCTCGGCGCGTACTTCGACTGGAAGGGCCAGTGGGACGCGCTGACCGCGGCCCAGCACGACGAGGTCCGCCTGAAGGCGCAGTACACCGAGAAGAAGGCCAAGGCGATCAACTACGACCTGTATGTGCAGCAGCTCGCCGAAGTCGACCAGGCGTTCGGCGCGCTGGTCAAGCAGCTGCCCAACAAGTCAGAGATCGATGCGCTGCTCACCGACATCAACCAGGCGGGGCTGGGACGCGGCCTGCAGTTCGACCTGTTCAGGCCGGCGCCGCAGGAGAAGATGGCCGACTTCTACGCCGAGCTGCCGATCAACATCAAGATCACCGGCAACTACCACGACATCGGCGCGTTCGCGAGCGACGTCGCGGCGCTGCCGCGCATCGTCACGCTGAACGACCTCTCCATCGCCAACGACAAGGGGACGCTCAGCATGGAGGCCGTCGCCAAGACCTTCCGCTATCTCGACGAGAACGAGATAGCGAAGCAGCGCGCGCTGCAAAAGGACAAGGGGCGCAGGAAATGAGACCTGCCGCGATTGCTGCCGCCGCCATCGCCGCGCTGCTGCTCGCCGGCTGTGGCGGGGAATCCCACCAGGACCTGCGTGACTGGATGGCCGCGCAGGGCAAGGGCATGCGCGGCCACCTCGATCCGATTCCGCAGATCAAACCGTACGAGCCTTTCGCCTACAACGATTTCGATCTTCCCGACCCGTTCAAGCCGCGCAAGATCGAACCGGCCAAGGGCGACAACGCGAACAAGCTCGCCCCCGACCTGACGCGACGGAAAGAGCCGCTCGAGGCCTACCCGCTGGAATCGCTGTCGATGGTGGGGACGATCGAGAAAGGCAAGACGCGCTATGCGCTCGTGAAGGCCCCCGGGCGCGACATCTACCAGGTGCGCCAGGGCAATCACATGGGACAGGATTACGGCGTGATCACCGCGATCACCGACTCCGAGATCGATCTCAAGGAACTCGTGCAGGATGGCTCGGGCGACTGGTCCGAGCGCTCCAGCACGCTGAATTTGCTGCAGGCTGACCAGAATACACAGGAGAAGAAATGAGCGCCTATCGCGTCGGTCACCGGGTGGGCTGGGGAGGTCGTTCCGCCTGGAGCACGTGGATCGCCCGCATCGCCGGGTTTCTCGCGCTCGCCGTGGCCGGCGCCGCGCTCGCCCAATCCGCCAACAGCATCGACCAGGTCTCGGTGACGCGGGGCGTATCCGGGAATACGGTCGTCCGCTTCACGCTGAAGGCGCCCCCCGCCAATCCCCCGGCCGGATTCGCGGTCGTCAGCCCGCCGCGGATCGCACTCGACTTCATGAACACGACCAATGCGACATCGAGCAACCAGCGCACCGTCGACGATCCCGCGCTGCGCAGCCTGCAGTTCGTCGAAGCCGGCGGCCGCACGCGCGTCGTGTTCAACCTCAACAAGCCGCAGACTTTCCAGACCAGCGTCGAAGGCAACGTGGTACTCGTCACGCTGGCCGAAAGCGGCGCCGCGTCGACGCAGGCGGGCGCCGGGCAGGTCCAGCGCTTCGCCCAGGCCACGGCGGTCGACCAGCAGCATGCCCTGCGCGACGTCGATTTCCGGCGCGGCAGGAACGGCGATGGCCGTGTCATCGTCGACCTGTCGGACAGCAGCACCGGCATCGACATCCGGCAGCAGGGCCGGCGGCTGATCGTCGATTTCCACAAGACGGCGGTGCCGAAGAACCTCGAGCGCCGGATGGACGTCGGTGACTACAACACGCCGGTGGTGACCGTCGACACGTTCCCGCAGAACGGTGACGCGCGGATGGTGATCGAGCCCAAGGGCATCTGGGAATACTCCGCCTACCAGGCCGACAACCGGTTCATCGTCGAGGTGAAGCCGATCCAGGACGATCCGAACAAGCTCGTCCAGGGCAGCCGCGCCGGCTACAAGGGCGAGAAGCTGTCGCTCAACTTCCAGAACATCGAAGTGCGATCGGTGCTGCAGGTGATCGCCGACTTCACCGGCCTCAACATCGTCACCAGCGACACGGTGACCGGCAACCTTACGCTGCGGCTGAAGGACGTGCCGTGGGACCAGGCGCTCGACATCATCATGCAGACCAAGGGCCTCGACATGCGCAAGAACGGCAACATCGTTCTGATCGCGCCCCGCGAGGAACTCGCGCTCAAGGAGAAGCAGCAGCTCGAAGCGCAGGCGCAGATCAACGAGCTCGAGCCGCTGCAGACCGAGACCTTCCAGCTGAACTACGCCAAGGCGTCCGATATCCTGAACATCATCAACTCGGGCAGGCCCGGTTCGAACGCGGCGGACACCGGCGGGCGCTTCCTGTCGAAGCGCGGCAGCGCCTTCGTCGATCCGCGCACCAACATCCTGTTCGTCACCGACATCGCGAGCCGGCTCGAGGAAGTGCGCCGGGTGATCCGACAGGTCGACACCGCAGTGCGTCAGGTGTTGATCGAGGCGCGCATCGTCATCGCCGACGATTCGTTCAGCCGCCAGCTTGGCGTGCGCTTCGGCGAGCAGACCGGGGCGACGGTGTTCGGCCGCCGCTATTCGCTCGGCAGCGGCGGATCGCTGGCGACGACGCCGGTCGTCTCGCTGGGTAGTGGTGCGGGCGGCACGCTGACGCGCACGACCAACACGCAGACGCCGTTCGAGCTCGCCTCGGGCATCGCCTCGGCCGGATATTCCGACCCGGGCCAGCTGAACGTGAATCTCCCCGTGGCCAACGCGGCGGGCCAGCTCGCGCTCACGCTGATCAATCTCGGCAGCGGCAACCTGATCAACCTCGAGTTGTCGGCGCTCGAAGCCGACAATCGCGGCAAGGTGGTGTCGAGCCCGCGGGTCATCACCGGCGACAACCAGAAGGCCCACATCGAGCAGGGTACCGAGATACCCTACGTGACGCCCGGCGCCGCGAACTCGCCGGCGACCGTCTCGTTCAAGAAGGCCGTGCTGTCGCTCGACGTGACGCCACAGATCACGCCTGACGGCCGCGTCATCATGCAGGTGGAGATCCGCAAGGATTCCGTCGGCCAGCTGGTCAACGTGCAGGGCGGCGGGCAGGTGCCGGCGATCGACACCAAGAACGTGCTGACGCAGATCGCCGTCAACAACGGCGACACGGCGGTGATCGGCGGCATCTACAAGGAAACGATCCGCAACGACACCACCAAGGTGCCGTTCCTGGGCGACGTCCCGCTGGTCGGCAACCTGTTCAAGAACACCAGCCGGTCGAGCGAAAAGACCGAGCTGCTGATCTTCCTCACGCCCCGGATCGTCAAGGACACGGTGACGTCGGCGCGCTAGAGCCGACCCCGAAAATCAGGGACGGACCACGTTTTCCGGATCCGGAAAACGTGGTCCGTCCCTGATTTGTTCCATCCACTACAATGCCCCGATGTCATTGCATCGGGGCAACTTGTTCCTGGTCGGCTTGATGGGCGCGGGCAAGACGACGCTCGGGCGCGCGCTCGCCAAGCGACTGGACAAGCGCTTCGTCGACGCCGACCACGAGCTCGAGGCGAGGCTCGGCGTCACCATTCCCACGATCTTCGAGGTCGAGGGCGAGGCGGGATTCCGCGACCGTGAGGAGGCGGTGATCGCGGAGCTCACGAGCCTGTCCGACGTCGTCCTGTCGACCGGCGGCGGCGCCGTGATGCGGGCAGGCTCGCGGGCGCGGCTGCGGGAAAACGGCACGGTGCTTTACCTGCATGCCAAGCCCGAGGTCCTGTGGCAGCGGCTGCGCGGCAGCCGTCATCGTCCAATGCTGCAGGCGGCGGACCCGCGGACGCGGCTGGTCGATCTCTACACGTTGCGCGACCCGCTGTATCGCGAG
>DAHUXO010000264.1 GCA_027307095.1 Betaproteobacteria bacterium
TTTCCGCAATCGCTGATCGATCGCCTGCCGGCGTTGCGCATGTTCGGGCTCACCGGCGTGCGCGCTGGCCAGATCGACCTCCCCTACCTGCAACAGCGCGGCGTGGTCGTCTGCAGCACCGACGGCGGGCCCGGTGTCGAAAGCACCGCCGAGCTGGCGCTCGCGCTGATGCTCGCTGCCGCGCGCCGCATTCCGGAGGGCGATGCGTCAGTGCGCGCGGGCCGCTTCCAGCTCGAAGTGCCCACCGGCTTCGTCCTGACCGGCAAGACGCTCGGCCTCGTCGGCCTGGGGCGCATCGGCGCACGCATGGCTCGCTACGGGCACGCGCTCGGTATGACCGTGCTTGCGTGGAGCCAGAACCTCACCGACGAGCGTGCCGCCGACGCCGGCGCGCAGCGCGTGGCGAAGGATGAGCTGCTCGCCCGGGCAGACGCGGTAAGTCTGCACCTTGTGCTGTCGTCGCGCACGCGCGACATCCTCGGGACCGCCGAAATCGCGCGGATGAAGCACGGCGCGATTCTCGTCAACACGTCGCGCGCGCCGCTGGTCAATGAAGTAGCGCTGATCGCCGCCGCGCGAGGCGGCCGCATCGTCGCCGCACTGGACGTGTACGAGCGCGAGCCGCTGCCAGCCGGCCATCCGCTGCTGACGTGCCCGAACACCGTTCTCACGCCGCACCTGGGCTATAGCGTACTCGAGGTGTATCGCGAGTTCTATGTGCAGTCCGCCGAGAACGCACTCGCGTATCTGGCGGGGAAGCCGGTGCGGGTGCTGCCCGCGCAAGCGAGATGAGAACGGCCGTGCGTCACGCATCGCTCGCGCCATGGTCCGGCCCGGTGGCACGGTGACCGTGCGGCCATGACGAGGTCGGAGGTGGTGGCAAAACGTGCCGAGGACTGCGGCGTGCATGCGCTGTCGGCGCCGCCGCGTCGTCACCGGCGCCTCGACGGATTGGCGCTGACGATCGAGATGGTGGCCGTGGCGGCGATCATCGTCAACATCTTCGTGACGTTCGGCAACGCGCTCGTGCGTTTCCTGACAAGGCAGGACTTTGCCTGGGCGGCCGACCTGTGGCAGGTGCTCATTGCGATGATCACCTTCCTCGGTGCCCCCGCTTACTACCGGCGGACCACCGGCATGGCATACACCGCCGTGCTCGATACGCTGCAGGGCTCGCAACGGCAGGCGGCGGAAGCCTGCGGGTTGCTCATCATGCTCGGCGTCTGCGTCACCGCGCTCGCGCCGTTTCCCACCTTCTTCGCGAGCCAGCGGCTGCAGACGCTGCCGATCCTCGGCATCGACTCGGGCTACGTCGCCATCTGGCTCGGCGTGGGACTGGTGCTGATGTGCCTCTTCACGCTCGAGAAGCTCTCGACGCTCAGGCCGCCGGCCATCGCCTGCGGCGCCATCGTGCCGGTGCTCATCGCGCTCGCCACGCTTGCACTGCGCCGGGCCTACGCGCAAGGTCACGTCGACTGGGATCCGTTCCTGCCGATTCTCCCGGTGATCGCGGTCTCGTTCGTCTGCGGAGTGCCGATCGGCGGCATCCTGGCCCTCGGGGGAATGCTCTTCTTCATCGCCACCGGCGACGCACCGATTGTTGCGATCACGTCGGCGCTTCAGTACGGCATCCACAGCTACATCCTGCTCGCGATTCCGTTCTTCATGCTCGCGGGGACGCTGATGGAAGTGACGGGCATGGCGCGGCGGATGATCGACATGGTCCAGGAGTGGGTCGGCCATTGGACTGGCGGACTGCTGATCGCGCAGATCATCGGCATGTACATTTTCTCCGGCGTAAGCGGCTCCAAGGCCGCCGACGTCGCCACCGTCGGCAGCGTGATGAAGGCCCCGTTGCGGCAGTACGGCTACCCGCCGACCGAATCGGTGGCGGTGCTCGCGGCCGCCGCCGCGATGGGCGAAACGATCCCGCCATCGCTCGCACTGCTCGTCCTGGGCTCGATCACCACTCTTTCGGTCGGTTCGCTGTTCGTCGCGGGCATCATCCCGGCGACCGTGCTCGCAATCACCCTGATCATCGCAGTCGTGATCCGCAGCAAGCTCAAGGGCTTCCACAAAGGAGAGCCTTTCAATCTCGAGCGTGCCCTCCGCAGCATTCCTCGCGCGTTTCCGGCGCTGCTGGTGCCCGTGATCGTGATTGGCGGCATCGTCGGAGGCTTCGCGTCGCCCACCGAGTCGGCATCGCTCGCGGTGGTGTACGCATTCGCGGTGGCGATCCTCGTGTATCACTCGGTCGGCTGGAAGACGTGCTGGACGGCACTGCGCGATGCGACCCTCATCGCCGGCATGATTCTTTTCATGATCGCAGCGTCGAACGTCCTGTCGCAGGCGATCGTTACCGACGGCCTCGGGCGCAGCCTCGCCGTGTGGTTCGGCTCGCGCAGTAGCCCGCTCCTGTTCATGTTCGTCTCCATGTTCGCGATGATCCTGATCGGCCTCGTGCTCGAGGGCCTGCCGGCCATCCTCATCGCCGCGCCCATCCTGCTGCCCGTCGCGATCCGGTTCCACATCGAGCCGCTGCAATACGGGATAGTCCTCGCGATCTCGATGGGCGTTGGCGTGTTCATGCCGCCCATCGGCATTGGCTACTACGTGGCCTGCGCGATCGGACAATCCTCGGTCAGCGCGACGATGCGGCCATCGATGCTCTACACGCTGTTCGTGATCGCCGGGCTCGTCGTGGTCATCCTGTTCCCGCAGATCACCGTCCTGCTGCCGCACTACTTCGGCATGAACTGACTCGTAGGCCCACCGCACCGCCTGTCACAGAACCAGGAGAGATGCCATGAACGACGACGCGAAGACCCCTGCCACGCCACGCCGGGATTTTTTGAAGTACAGCGCAGCCACCGTCGGCGCCGCGTCGCTGGGCCTGTCGCTGCCCACGTTCGCCCAGCGCGCGAAGGTATTGCGCTTCGGGCATATGCTGCCGGCCGATACCCTTTACAACAAGGCGATCCAGATGTTCGCCGACGAAGCCCGCAAGCTGTCGGCGGGACGCGTCGGGGTGGATATCTACCCGGCTTCGGAGCTCGGCACGATCCCCGAAATGCTGTCGGCGACGCAGGTCGGCTCGCTCGCGCTCACGATGGCGGTCCCTGCGTGGTACTCGAACTTCATGAAGCCGATCGACGCCTTCACCTTGCCCTACATCGTTAGCTCGCCGGAAAAGCTCAGGTCGGCGCTCGACGGAGCGCTCGGCACGGAGGTCTCGCGCATGGGCGAAGCGGCCGGCTTCCATGTGCTGGGGTACTGGCTCATGGGTGGCCGCCACATCGTCAACAAGGTACGCCCGGTCACCAAGCCCGCCGATTGCAAGGGACTGAAGATTCGCGTCATAAACAGCCAGGTCTACATCCAGACGTTTCGCGCCCTCGGAGCGAGCACCGTCTCGCTCGATCCGTCCGAACTGTACGTCGCCTTGCAGCAAGGCGTGGTCGACGGGTTCGAGTATCCGCTGCCCGACCTCGTCTCGGTCAAGCTGTACGAGGTGTCGAAGTTTCTCTCGCTGGATGCGCACACCACCGATTTCTTCATCGTCTCGATCAACAAGGGCATCTGGGAGGGGCTGTCGGCCCCGGACAAAAGCGCACTCGCCCAGGCGATGAAGACGGCAATGGACTGGCAATGGAAGGCTCAGCCGGAAGAGATCGCCGGCGCACTGGCCAAACTCAAGACGCTCATGACGGTGAACGAGATCACGCCGGAGAACAAGAAGCTCTTCGTCGACGTGACGCGCCCGGTCTACAAGCAATTCGAGTCGTCCATCGGCAAGGACTTCCTCCAGCTCGCGATCAAGGAGCTGAGCTGAGCGCACGGCCATGGCAAGCATGTCTGCCAGCACCGAGGCCGCGTTGGAGCTCCAGGCGCAGATCGCTGCGCTGGAGCAGCGCCTCTATCGCTCGCAGGTGGCAAGCTCGGTGACCGACATCGAGCCGGTGCTCTCAGCCGACCTGCGCTACCTCCATTCGACCGGCATCGCGGAGTCGCGTGACCAGTATCTCGCAGGGCTGGGCAGCCGCGTCTACGAGTACGGCCACATCGCGAGCCGCGATGTGCGCCTCAACGTCTCCGAGGATCTGGCGGTCCAGGACGGCGTGGTCGACATGACGGTCAGCGCGCATGGCGCGCCGAAGACGCTCCTCCACCTGTTGTTTTGCCTGGTGTGGCGGCGCGAAGCTGCGCAATGGAAGCTCCTGTACCGCCAGGCCACGCGGATTCATGACGCCCCGTGATGCACAGTGCATGCCCGGTGTTGTCCGGCTGCACGCAGCACCCAACGTACGCGCTTCAACTCATCCAATCATGAACGACGAATCGATCGGCAAGGCCGCATCTCTTCTCATATCTGCGCGCCGCACGGGCGACCCGCTCGAGCGACTGCCCGAGGATTGCCGCCCCGTGACACTGGGCGAAGCGCTGCGGATCCAGGCCGCGACCGTCGCGCAAATGGGCGAGCGCATCGCGGGATGGAAAGTCGGCGGTGTCATCGAGGACCGCCTCAGCTACGGCGTGCTGCTCGCATCCCGCGTCCTGCAAACCGGCAGCAGGGTCGCGGCGCGCGACGCGCCGCTGCTTGGCATGGAGGCGGAGATCGGCTTTCGCTTCCTGGGCGACGCACCACCGCGCGAGGAACCCTATTCGTACGCCGAGGTCGCCGAGCGTGTGGTCGCGTTTCCGGCCATCGAGATTGTCGCCACCCGCTATCGCGATTACAAGGGTACGCCCCTCATCGAGCGCGCCGCCGACTGCATGTCGAACGGAGCATACGTGGTCGGTGGCGACCGGCCGGACTGGTGCTCGTTCGATTTGGTGAACATACCGGTGACGCTCGAGTTCGGCGACTGGATCATCGTGCAGCGCACCGGTGGCCACCCCGCGGGCGATCCGTTGAAGCCTGCCGTCGATCTCGTGAACACGCTGCGCACAGGCGCTGGGGTTTGCGTCGGACAGCTGATGACCACTGGCACGTACACAGGATTGCATTTTGCAACGGCCGGTCAGCGGATCCGGGCCACGTTCGAGCGCTTCGGCGCGGCCGAAGTAGACGTCCTCTAGATGCGCCGAACGCTTGCGGGGAGGCGGCGACGGCGCTTCGCTGTTGCGCGAGCGCCATCCATGCACTCTAACAACCTCGAAGCACCAGGAAGAATGCATTTTTATGACTCCTTTCGATAGCTTTCTCCGATTTATTGGAAGCGCGTCGCGGTGCTATGCTCGCCCGCTTCGCAGTGTTCGAATCGAGGGCGGCAATGAGTGCGAGACTGCAGGTAGGCATCGTCGGTGCGGATGCGAAGGGCCAGGGTTGGGCGCCACTCGCGCACTTTCCGGCACTGCGTTCGCTCCCCGAGTACGAGATCGCGGCTGTCTGCACGGCGCATGAGGACACCGCGCGCGCCTCCGCCGAGCGCTACGGTGTCCCGAACGCGTATCACGATTATCGCCAGATGTTCGCGAGCGCCGACATCGACGTCGTCTCGGTCGTCGTGCGCGCGCCAAACCATCACGAGGTCGTGATGGCTGCACTGAAGGCCGGCAAGCCCGTGTACTGCGAATGGCCACTCGGCGTGACGACGGCGCAGGCCGAAGCGATGGCGGCACTTGCGCGTGAGAGATGCGTTGCTGCAGTCGTCGGCCTGCAAGCCAGGTGTGATCCAACGCTGCGTTACGTGCGCGATCTCATTGCGCAGGGCTACATCGGTGACTTGCTCGCGGTGACGATGGCGATGATTTCACCCGGCCTGCCCGAGCGCACGCGATCGAAGATGTGGGAGGCGAACCTGTCAGGAGGTGTATCGGCACTGACCATTCGCGGCATGCACTCGCTCGATGCGCTGTGCATGTGCGTGGGTGAGTTCACCGAGATCTCAGGGCGCGTTTCGACGCAAATCGGGCAGTGGAAGGTCGTCGAAACGGGCGAGACGGTCGATGTCGAAGTGCCGGACAACGTCATGGTTCATGGTGTCGTGACCAGTGGCGCTGCCGTCAGCGCGCACATCGCGACAGTGCCGACTGCCACACCCGGATTTCGGATGGAGATCTACGGACGCGAAGGCGCCTTGCAGGTTTCAACCCCCGGGGCGGTGCAGCGCGATGCGAACACGCTGATGGGGGCACAGGGGAAGGCCGCGCTCGCCCGGATGGAGGTGCCTTCGTCCTATGTCGAGGTGCCTTCGGACACGCCAGCGGGCCCGCCGCGCAACGTGGCTGCGCTGTATCGGAGGTTGGGTAACGCGATAACAAGCGGGTCAGCGGTCGAGCCGGATTTTGAGCATGCGGTGCGGAGGCATCGGCTGATCGATGCGGTGGTCCGGTCGTCGGAGAGGATGAGGCTGCAATGACCCGGCGATTTCTGTTCAGGTCACGCGGGAACCCGCCCGGGCCCTGCCCCGGTCCTTGACCGGTACGGGCCCCGGCCATCGACCCCATGCGGATGCCGGGTTGGGCGCGAGCGTGGCGGCGCGCCCCGCTTGCCGGCCAAGGCGAGACGCAGAGCGCGGATATGGAATGTGGGCATCCATTACCCGGTTGCTTCACGCCACCCGACGGGACTTGCGGAATGAGATCATCGGGGGCAGGCTTGCAAGAAGTGTTGGCGTGGAAGCGTAACTGGCGGTGCTCCCGCCCGGCGCTGACCGGGCCGGGTGGACGCTGTTCCGGCTCGCGGGTGCGCCAGGAGCGATGCGCGGACCCGGCGCCTTCCCTGGATTGAGCGCCCCGACCGACGCACGCCCGTCCTCAAATGTCCGGAGTCCGCGCTCCTGCGTCGGCTGTCCTGAGCCACCCCGGCGCCTTCGCGATCCGGGTTCTGCGAAGCTTTCGAGCCAATCAGGGGTATCTGCTCGCCGGCGCGGTCGCATACAACACGCTTCTCTCGATCCTGCCGCTCTTGATCCTCTTCCTGATCGTGCTGGCCAATTTCGTCGACGAGTCGGCGCTGCTGACCACACTCGGCCGCTATCTCGATCTTGTCGTGCCCGGGCAGTCCGCCGCGATCATGGGTGAGCTCGCACTGTTCCTCCAGCACCGCCACGTCATCAGCTGGGTGCTGGGGGCCACTCTCCTGTTTTTCAGCTCGCTCGCTTTCACGGTGCTCGAGAATGCGATGTCGGTCATCTTCTATCATCGCGTCAAGGTGCGGCGCAGGTCGCTCCTCGTTTCGGCGCTGCTCCCGTTCCTCTGGATCCTGTTCCTCGGAATCGGCGCATTGATCGTGACGTTCGTGTCCGGCGCACTGCAGGCAATGGGGAGTGAGAGCATCGAGTTTCTCGGCCGCACGCGGTCACTAGTCGGGATCTCCGGGTTTCTGCTCTACCTGCTCGGCGTGGCGGGCGAGATCATCGTGCTGACGTCGATCTACATGGTGATGCCGGCAGGACGCCCGTCGTGGCGCCACGCGCTCATCGGCGGGGTCACCGCCGGGCTGCTTTGGGAGGTCACCCGCCATGTGTTGGTGTGGTACTTCGCGACGGTGTCACAAGTCAGGATCGTGTACGGATCGCTGACCACCGCCATCGTCGTCCTGCTGAGCCTGGAAATCGCGGCGATGGTGCTGCTGCTCGGGGCGCAGGTGATCGCCGAATACGAGCGCATCGGCGACGGCCGCGCCAAGCGCACGCCGGAACCGCTGCGCACGGGCTAGCCGGATTTTCATCGACCTCAATCCGCGCGATGGCTCGCGCTCAGGCTTTGAGCCCGGTGATGTTGAACACCGGCACCGGGTGCACGATGCCCTTGAACGAGTGCTCCCCCAGCGGCTCCACGTGCACGGCATCCTCGATCCGGCTCAAGGTCTTCTGGTTGGTGAGGATCTGCCCGCCCTTGGCCTCGCCGCACAGCCTTGCAGCGAGGTTCGTCACGCTGCCAATGCACGAATACTCCCATCGTTCCTCGAAGCCGATTGCGCCGAGCGTCGCGTAGCCTTGCGCGATGCCGATCCCGAGGTCGAGGTCGTAGCCGCGCTTCTTCCATGCCCCGCGCAGCGGCACGAAGTGCTCCTGCATCGTGAGCGCCATCTTCACGGCGTTCGCAATGGGACTTTGGAGCGGAATCGGATCGTTGAAGACGATCATTATGCCGTCGCCGGCGAAGTGCTCGAGCGTACCTTCGTGGAGCATGATCAGCTGCCCCATCGCACGGTGGTACTCGGAGAGCACGCTCATCACCTCTTCCGGCTCGGAACTGTCGGTGAAGGCGGTGAACCCGCGCATGTCGAGAAAGACGACCACGACTTCGCGCCGGTGCGTCTTCAGCAGGTCTTCGCCCCCGCCGCTGACGATGGTCTCGGCGAGCTGCGGCGAGAAGAAGCTCTTCAGGCGGCCCAGACGGTCGAGCTGCGAGACCTGCTCCTGCACGCGCTGTTCGAGCTTCCTGTTCCATTCGGCGAGCTGCGCGGCCTGCGCCTGCACCTCGTCGCGCAGCGTCTTCTTTTCCAGGCTCGCGGCCACCCGCGCGCGCAGCAGCGTTGCGTCGAAAGGCTTCGGAAGGTAATCCTCGGCACCGAGCTCGATGCAGCGCACGACGCTGGCCATCTCATCGATCGACGAGATCATGATGACCGGCAGGTCGCGGAGGTCGGGACTGGCCTTCAACTGCTCGAGCACCTGATACCCGTTCATCTCCGGCATCATGATGTCGAGCAGCACCAGGTCGAACTTGCGCGCGCGCAGCATTTCGAGCGCCTGCCGGCCGTCGTTGGCCATCGTCACGTTGGTGTACCCCTCGCGCGTGAGCCTGCGCTCCAGCGTGTAGCGGTTGCCCTCATCGTCGTCGACAACGAGCAGCGCGGCGGCGTGGCTCATGAAGCGCGTCCTTCCATGACCAGCGCCCGGATCTTTCCGAGGAGACGCGGCAGGTCCACCGGCTTGGTATCGAAGTCGTCGCAGCCGGCGCCAAGGGCCTTCTCGCGGTCGCCCATCATGGCATTGGCACTGAGCGCGATCACCGGGATGCGCCGGGTCTCGGGCGCAGCCTTGATCAGGCGGGTCGCTTCCCATCCATCGACCACCGGCAGGCTCAGATCCATCACGATCAGGTCGGGCTGCTCGGTGGCCGCCATCGCGACCCCTTGGGCGCCATCCCTTGCGACGGTCACGTCGAACCCGGCCCGCCTGAGCCGGTTCTCCAGCACGTAGATGTTGTCGTCGTTGTCCTCGACGTACAGGATCTTCATGGCTGATTCCCCGCAGGCTTCGCGCGCCGGCCACGCTTGACGAATCCGGCCAGCGCGAACGCAACCTCCTCGAGCAGCTTGTCCCGACTGCTCTTGTGGAGGATTCGTTCCACACCGACGTTGAGCCGCGCGCGATCCTCGCTCGTCAGGTCCTTGGCGGTGACCACCAGCACCGGGATATTCCGCCATTCAGCACGCTCGCGGATTCCGTCGAGAAACTCGAAGCCGTCCATTTCCGGCATCATGAGGTCGAGCACGATGACGTCGGGTCGCGTTTCGGCCAGCTGCGTCATCGCCAATCGTCCGTTCGCCGCCTCGGTGACCTTCCATCCGTCCTGCTCGAGAGCGATCCGCATCCCACGGCGCATCAGGTCGTCGTCGTCCACCAGGAGGGCGTGGCGGCCGACCGCGCCGGAAATGCTTCGCAGCACGGCGACCAGGCGCTCGCGGTCGATCGGCTTGACCATGTAGTCGGTGGCGCCGAGCGAGTAGCCGCGGCTCTTTTCGTCGACGATCGTCACGAGGATCACCGGAATGTCCGCGAGCGCCGGATCGCCCTTGATGGCCGCAAGCACGGTCCAGCCGTCCAGGTCGGGCATCATGACGTCGAGGGTGATCGCCGCGGGTTGAATTTCGCGTGCCAGGCGCAGCCCCTCAAGCCCGCTGCTCGCGGTCCTGACCGAGAACCCCTCGCGTGTCAGATGGCGCTCCAGGATCTCGCGCACGGTCCGATCGTCGTCCACGACCAGGATCGTCGCCGATGAGACCTGTACCGGGGCCGCGGGCGCGGCGGCCGCATCCTGCGGCGCAGCGGAGGCGGCGTCGCCGGCCGGCAGGCGGAGCGTGAAGGTCGAACCTCGACCCGGCTCGCTCTCGACGGTGATGTCGCCGCCCATCATCTGGCAGAACCGCCGGCTGATGGCGAGCCCGAGCCCGGTGCCCCCGTACTTGCGCGTCGTCGACGCGTCGGCCTGGACGAATTCCTGGAAAAGCCGCCCCATCTGCTCGCGCGTCATGCCGATCCCGGTGTCCGAAACCGCCATCGTCACCCACGGGCGGCCATCCTCGGTCGTGCGCTGCGCCCGGATCGTCACCGTGCCGCTCTCGGTGAACTTGGTGGCGTTGCTGGCGAGATTGAGGAGTGCCTGCCGGATCCGGGTCTGGTCGCCCCGCATGGTGCCGATATCGGCAGCGCAATCGACCACCACACGATTGCGGTTCTTCAGCGCCAGCGTGTCGAGGGTGGTGACGACATCCGCGACGAGCGGCGCGATGGCGAAGGATTCGATGTGCAGCTCCATCCTTCCGGCCTCGATCTTGGACAGGTCGAGGATGTCGTTGATCAGGGCGAGCAGGTGGCGTGCGGCGCGCAGGACCCGCTCGAGAGGCTCGATTTCGCTGTCCCGCTGGAAGTCGCGTGCGTCTTCGTGCAGCATCTCGGTGACGCCGATGATGGCATTGAGCGGCGTGCGCAATTCGTGCGACATGTTGGCGAGGAACTGCGATTTGAGCTGGCTCGCGACCTCGAGTTGTGTGCTCTTTTCCGCCAGATCGCGGAACAGCCGCGCGTTCTGGATCGCCAGCGCCGATTGGGCTGCGAACGTCTTCAGCAGCTCGACCACGTCGGGCGCGAACGGTCCCGGGGCGTTCCGGGTCACCGCCAGGGCGCCGATGATCTGCTCCTCGCGCAGCAGCGGAACCACCAGAAGCGCCCGATATCCGGCGCGGATGAGGGCCTCGCGCAGAGGGGTCTTGAAGCTGTCGTCGCGGATGTCGGGAACCTGAGTAGGCTCGCCCGTCAGCACTGTGCGCCCGACCGCGCCCTCGCCTTTGTGTATCGACGCCGCACGCAGCGTTGCGAGCATCTGCTCGTCGACGTTTTCCGCTGCGCGCAGGCGGATTTCCTCGGTCCGCTCGTCGTATTCGTACATCGAGCCACTGTCGAGGCCGGTCAGCTGCACCGCCCGGGAAACGATCGTCCTGAGCACGGTCTCCATGTCGAGCGACGAGCTGATCGCCTGC
>DAHUXO010000265.1 GCA_027307095.1 Betaproteobacteria bacterium
AGCCGGGTTGCGGCGGCGGGACGAACCGTGCCAGCGGGCGGAACGCACGCTCGACAGCGGTCCCGCGGGTCGGGCGCTAGTGGTGGGCTTGCGCGAGCCAGGCGATGGCTTGCGCGCGCTTGCGCGTCGCGAACCGGCGGATGTTCGCCTCGGTGAACAGGTGGGCGAGCCGCTCCAGAACCTCCAGGAACGTATCGTCGGTGAGGATCGCGATGCGCTCGATGTCTCGATGGTGGCGACGCACGAAACGCATATGGGCGATCAGGGCATCGACGTCGTCCCAGCCGGGGAATGCCGCGGCATCGAGCAGGACGCCACGCAGCTTTCCGTGGCGCGCGATATACGGGTCGACGGTCAGCGCCAGCGAGGCGAAATCCGACGCCTCGAGCCGGCCGCTGGCGGTCAGGAACACGACACCGCTGCGAGGTTCGAGACGATAATGGAGCATTGGCGTGTGGCTTGCGACAGCTGCTGCTCGCGCGCATGCGAAGCGGTCCATGGGCGAGTCGGCGTCGGAGATAGTGTGTTCGATTGCCGCCACCACCGATGGTTCCGTGGCCCGAGGTGACTCGATGACCGAGATTTCCGATCCGCAGTGGTCGCGGCTCGCCGACGCGGCCCGGCGCGCGAGCGCCAACGCGCACTGCCCGTACAGCCGGTTCTGCGTCGGCGCCGCAGTTCTCACCGGCGACGGCGGGATCGCGGTCGGATGCAACGTCGAGAACGCATCCTATGGCCTCACCGTATGCGCGGAGCGCAATGCGGTGTCGCGCGCGGTCGCCGACGGCGCTCGCAGCCTTGACGCCGTCGTCGTCTATACGCCGACGGCCGAGCCGGTGACGCCTTGCGGCGCCTGCCGCCAGGTGATCTCGGAATTCGGGCGCGAGGTCCGGATCCGCTGCATCTGCGACGGACCCGGGGTCCTGGAATTCGGCGTCGCCGATCTGCTTCCCGGCGCGTTCGCGTTCACGCCTCGGTAACGGGGCGCCGACCCCGACTAAAGGTTGGGAGCGAGACGGCGGCGGGCGGTCTCGATGTCGATCCCGCTGCGCGCAGCGAAATCCTCGAGCTGGTCCTGCCCGATCTTGCCGACGGCGAAATAGCGCGCATCCGGATGTGCGAGGTAGAAGCCCGACACCGAGGCAGCCGGCAGCATCGCGTAATTGTCGGTGATCTGCATGCCGGCCGCGCCGGCATCCAGCGCCGCGAAGACCTCGCTCTTGACTGCGTGATCGGGACAGGCCGGATAGCCGGGGGCGGGACGGATGCCGCGATACTCCTCGCGGATCAGCGCGGCATTGTCGAGCGCCTCCCCCGCCGCATAGCCCCACAGTTCGGTGCGCACCTTGCGATGCAGCCATTCGGCGAAGGCCTCGGCAAGCCGGTCGGCGAGCGACTTCAGCATCAGCGCCGAATAGTCGTCGTTCGCCGCCTTGTACGCCGCGACGCGTTCCTCGACTCCGCCCCCGGTGGTGACGGCGAATGCACCGACGTAGTCGCGCAGGCCCGACTCCCGTGGCGCGACGAAATCGGCGAGGCAGTAGTTCGGCTTGCCCGCCGGGCGCTCGTTCTGCTGGCGCAGGTTGCGCCAGGTGAAGAGCGGAACCGCTCGCGTCTCTTCGGTCCACAACACGACGTCGTCGCCATCGGAATTCCCCGGCCAGAAGCCGACGACGGCGTCGGCGGAAAGCCAGTGCTCGGCGACGATGCGCGCGAGCATCGCCTTGCCTTCGGCATGCAGGCTGCGCGCGGCCTCGCCGACCAGCGGATCGTCGAGGATCGCCGGCCAGGACCCCGAAAGCTCCCAGGCCTGGAAGAAAGGCCCCCAGTCGATGTGTTGCGCTATCTCGCGCAGGTCGACGTTTGCGAGCAGGCGCCGGCCGATGAACGTGGGCACCGGCGGAACGTAGCCGGCCCAGTCCGCGGCGAAGGCATTCGCGCGCGCGCCGGCGAGGGAAACCAGCTTGGGCCCGCGCTTGGCGGCGTGCTGAGTGCGGACCGTCGCGTAGTCCTCGGCGACCTGCGCGACAAACGCGTCGCGATGCTCCGCCGAGAGCAGGCTCGACACGACACCGACGGCGCGCGAAGCGTCGGGAACGTACACGGTCGGTCCGGCGCTGTAATGCGGCGCGATCTTCACTGCCGTGTGCACGCGCGAGGTCGTCGCGCCGCCGATCAGCAGCGGCAGCGTGAAGCCTTCGCGCTGCATCTCGCCTGCGACGTGCGCCATCTCCTCGAGCGACGGGGTGATCAGCCCGGACAGCCCGATCGCATCGGCATTGTGCTCGCGCGCCGCGGCCAGGATCTTCTGCGCTGGCACCATGACCCCGAGGTCGATGACATTGAAATTATTGCACTGGAGGACGACGCCGACGATGTTCTTGCCGATGTCGTGGACGTCGCCCTTGACCGTCGCGGTGACGACGAGGCCTTTCGACCGCGCCGCCGTGCCGGACAGCGCCTTCTCGGCCTCGATGAACGGGATCAGGTGCGCGACCGCCTGCTTCATCACCCGCGCGCTCTTCACGACCTGCGGCAGGAACATCCTGCCCGCGCCGAACAGGTCGCCGACGATGTTCATGCCGGCCATCAGGGGCCCCTCGAGGACCTCGATCGGATGCCCTCCGCGTGCGGCGACCGCGGAGCGCGCCTCCTCGGTGTCGTCGATGATGAAATTCGTGATGCCCTTGACCAGCGCGTGCGAGAGGCGCTCGCCGACGCCCGCCAGTCGCCATGCGAGATCCTCGACCGCCTTCTTCCCCTGCGCCTTGTAGGATTCGGCGAAGGTGACCAGCGCCTCGGTCGCGCTTCCACCATCCGCACGGGGACGGTTCAGCACCACGTCCTCGACCAGGCTGCGCAGCTGCGGATCGAGCTCGTCGTAGACGCCGAGCTGGCCGGCGTTGACGATGCCCATCGTCAGGCCTGCGCGGATCGCGTGGTAGAGGAACACCGTGTGGATCGCCTCGCGCACCGCGTCGTTGCCGCGAAAGCTGAAGCTGACGTTCGAGATGCCGCCGGACACCTTGGCGTGCGGCAGGTGCTCGCGGACCCATCGCGTCGCACGGATGAAGTCGACCGCGTAGCGCGCGTGCTCGTCGATGCCGGTGGCGATCGCGAACACGTTGGGGTCGATGATGATGTCCTCGGGCGGGAATCCGACCTTGTCGACCAGGAGATCGTAGGCGCGGCGCGCGACCTCGGTCCGGCGCTCGAAGCTGTCGGCCTGCCCGCGCTCGTCGAAGCACATGACGACGGCCGCGGCGCCGTAGCGGAGGACGAGCCTCGCCTGGCGCAGGAACTCTGCCTCGCCCTCCTTGAGCGAGATCGAATTGACGATCGGCTTGCCCTGCACGCACTTGAGGCCTGCCTCGATGATCTCCCACTTCGACGAATCGATCATCAACGGCACGCGCGCAACGTCGGGCTCGACGGCGATCAGGCTCAGGAAGCGGACCATCGCCGCCTTCGAGTCGAGCATCGCCTCGTCCATGTTGACGTCGATGATCTGCGCGCCGCTTTGCACCTGCTGGCGCGCGACCTCGACCGCCGCGGCGTAATCGCCGGACAGGATCAGCTTGGCGAAGGCGCGCGAACCCGTGACGTTGGTCCGCTCGCCGACATTGACGAACAGCGAATCGTCCCCGATGTTGAGCGGCTCGAGGCCGGCCAGGCGCATGACGCCCGGGACCTTCACTGCGTCGCGATCAGGCAACCGCCGGCTCCGCTTCCGCTGGCAGCCTGCGCGGAGGAACGGCCCCGACGGCATCGGCGATCGCCCGGATGTGCGCAGGGGTGGTCCCGCAGCAGCCGCCGACGATGTTCACGAAACCGCTGCGGGCGAATTCACCGAGCAGCCGCGACGTCTCCGCCGGCGTTTCGTCGTAGCCGGTGTCCGACATCGGGTTCGGCAGGCCGGCATTCGGATAGCACGATATGTACGTATCGGCGACCCGCGCGAGCTCTTCGATGTACGGACGCATCAGCGCGGCGCCCAGCGCGCAGTTGAGCCCCACCGCCAGCGGGCGGACGTGGCGCACCGAGTTCCAGAAGGCCTCCGGCGTCTGGCCCGACAGCGTTCGCCCCGACGCGTCGGTGATCGTCCCCGACACGATGATCGGCAGCCGGCCGCCGTGGCGGTCGAACGCGTCCTCGATCGCGAACAGCGCAGCCTTGGCGTTCAGCGTGTCGAACACCGTCTCGACCAGCAGGATGTCGACGCCGCCTTCGATCAGCGCGTCGACGGCTTCGGCGTACGCGGCTACGAGCTCGTCGTAGGTCACATTGCGCGCCCCCGCATCGGCGACGTCGGGCGATATCGACGCAGTGCGGTTGGTCGGCCCCAGCGCTCCGGCGACGAAACGCGGCCGGTCGGGCGTCTTCGCCGTCCACCGGTCCGCGCACTCGCGCGCGATACTGGCACTCGACGCGTTGATCTCGCCGACGTGCCCTTCCATCCGGTAGTCGGCCTGGGCGATGCGCGTCGCGTTGAAGGTGTTGGTCTCGATGATGTCGGCGCCGGCCTCGAGGTAGGCGTCGTGGATCGACCGCACCGTCGCCGGCAGCGTGACCGAGAGGACGTCGTTGTCGCCCTTGAGGTCATGGGGGTGGTCGTGGAACGGGCCGCGGAAATCGCCCTCGGAGAGGTGGCACTGCTGGATCATCGTGCCCATCGCGCCGTCGAGGACCAGGATGCGCTGGGCGAGAAGTCGCGCGATTTCGGCGGTATGATCTGGTTGCATCGGGCAGGAAACCACGCGCCGCGCGTGCGGCAGTCTCAAAATTTCATTCTAGCATTCGACGATGAAGCACCTGAAACCCCGCGAAGCCTTCGACTTCCTGCACCAGCACCCGCAGGCGGTGATGATCGACTGTCGCAGCGAGATGGAATACCTGTTCGTCGGCCACCCGGCAGGGGCCCACCACGTCGCGTGGAACGAGGCGCCCGATTGGGAGGTGAACCCGCATTTCGTCGGACAGGTGAAGAAAGTGGCGAGCATGAACCGCCCGATCGTGCTCATCTGCCGCAGCGGGCAGCGCTCGATCGCTGCGGGCGAGGAACTCGAGAAGGCGGGGTTCGGCGAGGTCTACAACGTGCTCGACGGCTTCGAAGGCCCGCTCGACGACGATCACCACCGAGGGACGGTCGGCGGCTGGCGCAAGGAAGGCCTGCCCTGGGAGCAGACCTGACGGACCGACGCGGTTCCGGGGCTGCTCAGGCCAGACCGAGCGCCATCCACGCGGTGCCTGGCAGGGGATTTTCGCAATAGGGTTCGCATTCGCGAAATCCGAGCGACGCATAGAGAGCACGCGCTTCGCCCATCGTCGCCAGCGTGTCGAGCCTGAGCTCGCGATAGCCGATGCCGCGTGCCTGCGCGATGAGCGCGTCCATCAGCCTGCGCCCGAGACCGCAGCCCCGGGCAGCAGGACCGACGTACAGGCGCTTGACTTCCCCGACGTCGACAGGCGCGGCGTCGATGCATGCATCCACATGGCCGCGCAGCGGACGCAGTGCAACGCATCCGACGTCGGCATCCGTGCGATGCGCGAGCAGCAGGCGGCCCCTCGGCGGGGCGTACTCGCCGGGCAGCCCGGCGAGCTCCGCGGCGAAGCCCTGGAAACACAGGTCGACGGCCAGCGACGCCGCGTATGCCTCGAACAGGCGCCGTGCGGACGCGAGGTCCGCCGCCCCATCGGCGACGCGGATCGAGCACGGGGTCATGGCGTGCAGGTGCCGGAGCTGATCTCGCTGCCGGCGTACTTGCCCTGCAGCTCCTCGAGCTTCGCTGCGACGGCTGACGACGGATTGCGAACGACAAGCATCGTCTGCGAGATCGCCTGCTGCCGCGGTGCGGCGTGTGCGTCGGTGACGCCGCGTGCAGCCAATGCCTGCACGCGCGCGATCGCCGCATTCTGGGTGCGGAAAATGCCCAGCGAAACCGCGAATTGGCCATTGCCGGAATCGACGACCGACAGATCGCCGATCGACAGCGCGCGCAGCTCCGTGACGCGGCGATCGGCGGCGGCGCGCGTCGGCATCGGGCCGAGGCTCACCCACCAGGCGTCGGTCACGGTCACCTGATGCTGCGACAACTGGCGGCCCAGCTTCAACGCTTCGAGATCGGCCTGGGCCTTCGCGCGGTCGGCATCGGAGAACGGCCCCCACTGGGTGCACACGTCGGCAGGCGTCGACGGCTGCGCCGGGGCCTGCGTCGACGTCTGCGTCGCGCCTTGCGCGGCGACCGCGGCCTGCGAATGCGACGGCAGCGGGCTCGCGCCCGGCCCCGCTACCTGCCCCGCGCTCTGCGCCTGGGCTCGTGCCACGATCGGACTTCGGTCGAGACCGAGTGCGGCGACCTGCTGCGCAGTAAGCAGCTTGATGCTGTCGGGCTGGATCTGCCCGGCGAGCCGACCCGGTTCGCCGACCGACGCCCGGTCGAGGCGTGCATAGGCGAAAAGCAGTCCGTTGGCGAGAAGCAGCAGGAATACGGCGAGGCGCATCGTATCGGGGTCCGGCGACGAACGACGACGGCGTGCAACGGCGGGCGGAGCGGCGCGCCGGCTAGCGCGACTGCGACGCGAGGACCAGCACGCCTTCGAGCACCAGATTATCCACGCGCTCGAGCGGCGCCGACAGCTGCGGTGCAATCTCCTGCGCGCCACCGCCCGCGAGATAGCACACCACCTCGCCCCCGTCACGTGCGAGCTTGCCGCGCATCTGCTCGACCGCGCCGCACACCGCCTGCAGCGCGCCCGAGCGCAGTGCGTCGGGGGTGCTCGTCGGAAAATCCTGGAACGCCCCCGGCGTCACGCGCAGGCCCGCAGTGTTGTCGGCCAGCGATTGCAGCATCAGGTGGATCCCGGGCACGATCAGTCCGCCGCGAAAAACGCCATCGCCGTCGAGAGCGTCGATGGTCACGGCAGTGCCGGCGTTGACGACGATCGCCGGACGCGGCGCTTCACCTCGCGCCATTTCGCGCCGGCGCGCCGCGACCAGCGATGCCCAACGGTCGGCGCCGAGCTGCGCAGGGTTCGCATAGCGGTTCGCGACGCCCCCTGCCTGCGGGCTCGCATGCTGCCATTCCATGGTCAGCCGCCAGCGCGCGATCTGTCCTTCGACGCGCACGCGCGCAGCCTCGCCTGCGACATTGACGCCAACCGCGCGCGCCGGCCGCTCGAGGTTCTGCCAATCGCGAACCGCAAGCGAGCCGATGTCCTGATTGGAGACCGCACCCTGCGCGACCCAGCCGCGCGGTCCGCGCAACCCCCATTTCATCCGGCTGTTGCCGACGTCGACGACGAGGACTTCGTTCACGATCGCTGCGCGGGCCGTCCCGTCCTGGCTGCAGGAGGGGGCAGGGGCGAGGGGATCCCTGCGCGACCCGCGAATCCGGGATCAGGCGCGACGCAGCGAGATCTCACCGGCGAGAAAGCGGGCGCGCCGGGGACCGTCCGCCAGCACCAGCGCTCCGGTGCTGTCGACGCCGGCGACCGTGCCCTTGACGCTGGCACCATCGGGGAGCAGCAGCTTGACCGGTTTGCCCTGGTACGCATGGCGACGTTGCCACTCGGCGGCGAACGGCGCGAAACCGTGCTGCGCATACGTGGAAAGACTCTTGGCAAGCTCGTTGGCGAGCCTCGCGAGCAGGCGATTGCGGTCGATCGGGGGAGCGCCACGCCCCGCCACCGCGGCGAGGTCGCTGACCGGCTGCGCGATATCGCGCTTCATCGCAGTCGGCAGCCGGACGTTGAGCCCGACACCGACGACGACCGTCGAAGGGCCGAGCGCGTCGCCGTTGAGCTCGACGAGGATTCCACCGACCTTCAGATGGCGATGGATCAGGTCGTTCGGCCATTTCAACTCGACGCCGGGGAGCCCTTCGGCTTCCAGCGCGTGGATGACCGCGACGCCGACCGCCAGCGACAGTCCGGCGACGAATCCCGCACCCTGCTCGAAGCGCCAGCCCAGCGAAAACGTCAGGCTGCCGCCAGCCACCGCCGTCCAGACCCGTCCACGGCGACCACGCCCCGCGGTCTGCCACTCGGCGGCCAGCAGCGCCCCGTGGATATCGCGCCTTGCGGCGCGGCGCAGAAGCTCGCTGGATGTCGAATCGACCTGGTCGATCACCTCGACCGAAAGGGCTGGATGTGGCTCGACCGGCGGCGAGCTCGAAGGCAGCGCCAGATCGTCGTCGTTGGCTGCGGGCAGGAGCGGAGCCTTGGCATCGGCCGCCGCCACCTGGACCCCGAGCTTGCGCAGCGCCTTGCGGACCTCCTCGGCATCGAGGAAATCGGGGGTGGCGAGCAGCCGGTAGCCGCGGCCGCGCACACGCTCGAGCGCCAGACCTGCGGTCTCTGCCTGCTTCAGGAGCTGCGAAACGCGGGCGCGCGTCAGCCCCACCGTCGCGGCGAGGTCTTCGCCCGAGTGGAAAGCGCCGTCGGAAAGTTGGCGCAGCAGCGAGAATCCGAGAGGAGTAAGCACTAACGAACGGAGCCGTAGCAAACGTGGAATTCTAGCAGAATCAACGCGCAATTGCACGCATTCCGCGCCACCGCATCCGGCGAAGCCCGGACCCGGCATCGGGCAAATGCGGCCGACGGGACCCGTTCCCAAGTCCCGGGAAGCGGGGTCGGAAGCCCGGAGCGCTACTTGAGCACGCCGCGGCGGATCTGGTCCTGTTCGATCGACTCGAACAGGGCGCGGAAATTCCCCTCGCCGAAGCCCTGGTTGCCCTTGCGCTGGATGATCTCGAAGAAGATCGGGCCGATGACCGTCGCCGTGAAGATCTGCAGCAGCATCTCGCCCTTGGCCGGCGAGCCGTCGAGCAGGATGCGGTGGCGGCGCAGGCGCTCGGCATCCTCGCCGTGCCCGGGCAGGCGGGAGGCCAGCGCTTCGTAATAGGTGTCGGGCGTGTCCTGGAAGGCGACGCCCCGGCCGCGCAGCGCCTCCACCGTCGCGTACACGTCGTCGGTGCCGAGGGCGACGTGCTGGATGCCCTCCCCGCGGTAATCGATCAGATATTCCTGGATCTGGCTCCGGTCGTCGGCGCTTTCGTTGATCGGGATGCGGATCTTGCCGCAGGGGCTCGCCATCGCCTTGCTGCGCAGTCCGGTCAGCTGCCCCTCGATGTCGAAATAGCGGACCTCGCGGAAATTGAACAGGCGCTCGTAGAAACTCGCCCACTCCTCCATCCGCCCGCGATGGACGTTGTGTGTCAGATGGTCGATGTACGTGAGCCCCGCGCCGCGCGGATGCGGGTCCGCGCCGGGCAGCGGGACGAAGTCGATGTCGTAGATCGAGACGCCCCCGTGGTCGGGAGACGTGTAGCGGTCGACCAGGTAGATCAGCGAATCGCCGATGCCCTTGATCGCAGGGATGTTCAGCTCCATCGGCCCCGGATGCGCCTCGACTCCCCAGGCGCCGTCCTCGACGCACTTGTCGTAGGCGCGCGCAGCGTCCTTCACCCGGAAGGCGATCGCGCAGATGCTGGGGCCGTGGACCCGCGCGAAGGATTGCGCGAACGAGTTCGGCTCGGCGTTGACGATGAAATTGACGTCCCCCTGCCGGTAGAGCAGGACGTTCTTCGAACGATGGCGCGCGGTTGCCGTGAAGCCCATCTGCTCGAACAGCCGGCCCAGCGCGACCGGATCGGGCGCCGCATATTCGATGAACTCGAATCCGTCCGTTCCGAGGGGGTTGTCCCGGACATCTGATGGTGCGGTACCCAGGGCTCGCCTCGACCTGATCCGATACTGCCGATGCTAGCGCAAATCCGCCGCGGATTCGCCGACGGTCAGGCGGCGCCGGCGCGCCCGAGAATGCGACGCTCGGCTGCAGCTCCCAGCACCTGCTTCCACGCGAGCGCGTTGTCGCGCGACGCAAGCCACGCCGCGGTATCGGCGACCGTCTCGCGCAGTGCTCGCGTGCGCAATCCCGCGGCCTGCGCGCGCGAGCAATCCATCGCCATGAAGCCCGCGCTGTCGGGCTCGCTCGCCGGCAGCCACAGCGGCAGGCCGACCCATGGTGCGACGCCCTCGGCGACCAGCGTCGCCTCGTCGATCCATGCGGGTTGCGGCGGCGAGGGCGACGAGGCAACCGCGCACACCGTGTCGATCAGGTCACCAATCGTCCACTGCCCGCGCGGACTGCAGGCATTGAACGTCCCAGGCACGTCGCCCTCGGCGAGGTCGAGAGTGA
>DAHUXO010000277.1 GCA_027307095.1 Betaproteobacteria bacterium
GCGCTCATTGCAGACCCGCCCCGGCGAGCTCCGAGCTCTTTTCCCGGATGCGCGACAGCAGCGCGGTCCACGACTTCGAGAAGGCATCGGCGCCTTCGCGCTGCAGGCGTGCAGCCAGCGTCTGGTCGTCGATGCCCTCGCGCCTGAATTCCTCGAGCACCGCCTCGGCGTCCCCGCCGTCGGCCGGCAACGCCGCGCCGACGTTGCCGTGGTCGGCGTACGCATGCAGGGTGTTCTCCGGCATCGTGTCGATCGTATCGGGCGCCGCGAGCGCTTCGACGTAGAGCGTGTCGACGGCCTCCGGGTCCTTGGTGCCGGTGCTGGCCCAGAGCAGCCGCTGCGGACGGGCGCCGGACTTCGCGAGCCCTTGCCAGCGCGCCGATGCAAGCAGATCGCGGTAAGCCTTGTAGGTGCGCATCGCAACCGCGATGCCGAGGCGGTTCCGGTGCCGTGGCGAGGCATCTTCCTTGACCGCAACGTCCCAGCGGCTGACGAACAGCGAGGCGACCGATCCGACCTTTGGATCGAGGCCGGCTGCGATGCGGCGCTCGATGCCACGCAGGTAGGCCTCGGCGGCGGCGACGTAATGTTCGCGCGAGAACAGCAAGGTGACATTGATCGGCACGCCGGCGAATATCGATTCCTCGATCGCCGGCAGGCCCGCCGGCGTCCCCGGAATCTTGATGAAGAGATTGGGCCGCGCGGCGGCTGCATGCTGCCGCGCTGCGGCGCGAATCGTCTTCGCGGTGTCGTCGGCGAGCAGCGGAGAGACCTCGAGCGAGACCCAGCCGTCGACGCCGCCGGTCGCCTCGAAGACCGGCCGCAGCAAATCGGCCGCCTGCGTCAGGTCCTGCCGCGCGAGCGTGAAGAAGAGGTCCTCGCCGGACTTGCCCTGGCGCGCCAGAGTGCCGATCGCCTCGTCGTAGAAATGGCCGTTGGCGATTGCATGTTCGAAGATCGTGGGGTTCGAGGTCAGCCCCGTCACCGACAGCTCGGCGATGTACCGTGCCAGCGTGCCGTTCGTCAGAATTTCCCGGGTGATGTTGTCGAGCCAGAGACTCTGGCCGAGCTCGTGGAGCCTTCGGGTATTCGGGTTCATCATGTTTCCCTTGTCATCCCGGCACGCCCGTAGCGCGGGCTGCAGCACCCGCCGCACCCGCCGCACCCGCCGCCTCGAGCAGTCGCGGAACATCGAAATCGACCAGATCGCCGATATGCTCGATCGTGAAGTCGGCCGACGGGTATCTGGCGAGGTTGAGCGGGTCGAGGGCGTAATGGCCCTGGCGCGGAAAGACCGTCGTGAGGCGCTCCTGCAGCACTTCCTTCATCGCCGTCAGGACCTGCAGCTTGTCGTCGACGACGACGTAGTGGTGGGCAGGATAGAGACGCTGCACCGCGTCGAGCATCTGTTCCTTGTGAATGTAGATCAGCACACGGCCGCCTGCGGCGTCCCAGAGGCCCGAGCGCTGCACCTTGCGCGGCTGAAGGACGACGTCGCCGTCGGAGAGGATCACCGTCGGACCGAACCTGTCGAGGTGGGCGATGACCTCGAGCGCGCGAGGAAACAGGCATTCGGCGAACGGGTAGTCGACGAGAAAGCTCGACATCAGCAGCAGCCGCAGGTCTTGCGCGTCACCGCGTTCGGCGTCGCTGCGGTAGCGCTGCAATGCGCCGAGATAATCCGCATAGCCGAGGTTGCTGCGCAGCATTTCGAAGATCGTCCAGTAGCGTCCGGCGCTGGCGGCGCCGAATTCGCTTTCGAGGCGGCCGCGCAGATCGGAGACGACCTGGTCATTGTCGAGCAACGTGTTGTCGACGTCGAGCAGGAACACCGCATCCGAGCGGCCCCTCGGGTTCACTGGACTACCTTCGTGCTGCGCACTCCGGTATTCGCCCTCGGGGCGGCCCTTCGGGCTCATGCCTCGGTCCTCGGGTTCGGTTCGGGATTGTGCCAGCCGCCATCGCCGGCGATCAGCGCGTCGGCGGCGCCCGGTCCCCACGTGCCGGGCGGGTAGGGCAGCGCGGCATGATGATTCGCGAGCACCGGGTCCACCACCGCCCAGGCGGCTTCGACCGCGTCCTGACTGGTGAAGAGGGCGCCGTCGCCGGCCATCGCATCGCCGAGCAGCCGCTGGTAGGTCGCCTCCCCGTTTTCGGCGTCTTCGCAAAGGTAGAGCTCGCGCTGATCACCGACGAATTCCTTGCCCGGGCGCTTGACGCGAGCCGCAAGCGCAATGGCCGAGGCCGGCTGCAGCCTGAACCGCACATAGTTGGCGCGGCCTTCCATCGGGCGCGCGTCGTCGAACAGCTTCTGCGGCGGCGGCCGCAGTTGCACCAGCACCTCGACTGCCGTGTTCGGCAGCCGCTTGCCGGCGCGCAGGTACCACGGCACGCCGGCCCAGCGCCACGAGTCGATGAACAGGCGCAGCGCGCAGAAGGTCTCGACATCGGAGTCGGCCGCGACATCCTTTTCCTCGCGGTAGCCGGCGTACTGTCCGCGCACCACGTCGTCTGGCGCCAGCGGTTGCATCGCATGGAAGACGCTCGACTTGGCGCTGTGCACCGCCGCAAAGCTCTGATAGGCGGGCGGCTCCATCGCGAGCAGCGCGACGATCTGGAACAGATGGTTCTCGATCACGTCGCGCAGGCAGCCCGCGCTTTCATAGAAGCCGCCGCGTTGGCCGACGCCGAAGCTCTCGGCCAGCGTCACCTGAACGCTGGCGACGCGGTCGCGGTTCCAGATCGGCTCGAGAAACGAATTCGCGAATCGGAAATAGAGGATGTTCATGATCGCCTCCTTTCCTAGATAGTGATCGATGCGAAAGATCGACGATTCCGGAAAGACCGAGTGAGCGATCGCGTCGAGCTCGCGCGCCGAGGCCAGGTCGCGACCGAAGGGCTTTTCGACGATGACGCGCGAGGTTCCGCCGAGCCCTGCAGCGCCGAGGCTCCGGATCACGGTGGAGAACAGCGCCGGCGGGATCGCCAGGTAGTGCGCGGGGCGCTCCGCGCGGCCGAGGGCGGCTTTCAGCGCGGTGAAAGTCGCCGGATCCTTGTAATCGCCGCACACGTATCGCAGCAGCGACGTCAGGCGATCGAACGCGGCGGGGTCGTCGATCCCTCCCTCGCGTTCGACGCTGTCGCGTACGCGCCGGTGCAGCTGATCGGTGGTCCACTTCGACGATGCGACGCCGATCACCGGCACCGTCAACGCGCCTGCCTTGACCATCGCATAGAGGGCCGGAAAGATCTTCTTGCCGGCAAGGTCGCCGGTGAAGCCGAAGATGACCAGCGCGTCGGAATGCGGCGCGTCGGCAGCGGACCCTGCCGTTGTCGCTGTGCTCATTTCGCAGCCCCTGCGGTCGGCTCGACGTGGCCGCCGAATTCATGCCGCATCGCCGACAGCACCTGGTTGGCAAAGCCGGCTTCGCCGCGCGATGCGAAGCGGTCGTACAACGCCGCGCTGAGAACGTGCGTCGGCACCGCTTCGTCGATCGCCGCCTGGATGGTCCAGCGACCTTCGCCCGAGTCGGAGACGCGCCCGTCGTAGGCCTCGAGTTCCGGGTCCTTCAGCAGTGCGGCGGCGGTCAGGTCGAGCAGCCAGGAGCCGATCACGCTGCCGCGGCGCCACACTTCGGTGATCTCGGACAGGTTCATTTCGTATTGGTAGAACTCGGGATCGCGCAGCGGCGTGGTCTCGGCGTCACTGGCGCGCGTGCGCGTGCCGACGCCGGCGTTGCGCAGGACGTTGAGCCCTTCGGCATACGCCGCCATCACCCCGTATTCGATGCCGTTGTGGACCATCTTGACGAAGTGGCCGGCGCCATGCGGGCCGCAGTGCAGGAAGCCCTCTTCGGCGCCGGTGACGTCGCCGCTGCGGCCCGGGGTACGTGGCGCCGCTGCGGCGCCCGGTGCGAGTGCGGAGAATATGGGCCTCAGGTGTTCCACGGCGTCGGTCTCGCCGCCGATCATCAGGCAGTAGCCGCGATCCAGCCCGGCGACGCCGCCGCTGGTGCCGACGTCGACGTGGTGGTGTCCCGAAGCGGCCAGCTTCTTCGCGCGTCGGATGTCGTCGCGGTAGTACGAGTTGCCGCCGTCGATCACGATGTCGCCGGGGTCCAGGTGCGGCACCAGCGCGTCGAGTACCTGGTCGACGACACCGGCCGGTACCATCATCCAGATGGCCCGCGGCCGGGCCATCTTCGAGGCCAGTTCCGCGAGCGACGCGGCGCCGTCGGCGCCCTCCTTGCGCATGCCGGCGACTGCCGCGACCTGCGCGTCATGGACGACGCAGGCGTGGCCCTTGCTCATCAGGCGCCGCACCATGCTCGCCCCCATTCGACCCAAACCGATCATTCCGAGCTGCATCTGGTTCTCCCTTGTCAGCGCCGGCGGTCACGTCCCGCGCCAGACGTTCACGACGACCGCATGACGCTGGCCGTCGTCGACCATGGCAATCGTCTCGCCCGACGCCTCGACGCCGTCGAGGGTGACGCCCGCTGCGGCGGCCGAGCCGGATTCGCGGCAGGCAATATCGTAGGTCGACGCGCCGAAGCGGTAACTCATTTCGAATGCTTTCCAGGCTCTGGGTAGGAGAGGGCGCAACAACAGTTGGTTCCGGCTGCGCCCGAGACCCAGCAGCGAATCGACGATCAACTGGTACATCCAGCCCGCGGACCCGGTGTACCAGGTCCATCCGCCACGACCGGCGTGGGGCGCGAACGCGTAGACGTCGCCGGCGACGACGTAGGGCTCGACCTTGTAGGTGTCGATGTCGGCGCCGCTGGCGGCGTGGCGCACCGGGTTGAGCAGCGCGAGCAGCTCCCAGGCGTGTTCGACGTCGCCTAGCGCCGCGAACGCGAGCGCCGCCCAGACGGCAGCGTGGGTGTATTGACCGCCGTTCTCGCGCACGCCGGGGACATAGCCCTGGATGTAGCCGGGTGGCGGCTTCGAGGTATCGAACGGCGGGTCGATAAGCTGGATCAGGCGCGTGTCGCGGTGCACCAGGCGGCGATCGACTGCCGCCATGGCGCTGCGCGCCCGTTCGGCGCTGGCTGTGCCCGACAGCACCGACCAGCTCTGCGCGATCGAATCGATCTGGCACTCCGCGTTGGTCGCCGAACCGAGCGGCGTGCCGTCGTCGAACCAGGCGCGTCGATACCAGGCGCCGTCCCAGGCCGATGCCTCGATGCGCTGGCGCAGCCGCGCCGACTCGCTTTCACAGAGCGCGGCGAACGCCGGGTCCGACCGCTCGCGCGCCAAAGGCGCAAAGCGCGTCAGCACAGCGACCAGGAAGAAAGCGAGCCAGACGCTTTCACCCTTGCCGCCGGCTCCGACCAGGTTCATCCCGTCGTTCCAGTCGCCCGAACCCATCAATGGCAGGCCATGCGAACCGTATCGCAGGCCGAGGCGAATCGCACGCACGCAATGCTCGTAGAGGCTCGCGGCTTGCGCGGACACTCTCGGCAGCTCGTAATTCGACTGCTCGCCATCCTTCAGGGGACGGCTCTCGAGGAATTGGCACGCCTGGTCGAGAACGCCGGCGTCACCGGTAGCCTCGACGTAGCGGCAGGTCGCCAGCGGCAGCCACAGATAGTCGTCGGAGCAGCGCGTGCGCACGCCTTTGCCCGAAGGCGGATGCCACCAGTGCTGCACATCGCCTTCGAGGAACTGGCGCGACGCCGCGCGCAACAGATGCTCGCGGACCAGTCCCGGCGCGGCGTGGACCAGGGCCATCACATCCTGCAACTGGTCGCGAAAGCCGAACGCACCGCTCGACTGGTAGAACGCCGTGCGGCCCCACAGGCGCGACGCAATCACCTGATAGATCAGCCAGCCGTTGGCCAGTGCGTTCAGCGCCGGGTCCGGGGTTCGCACCTGTACCGCGCCGAGCGTCTTGCGCCAGTATCGATGCACCGCTTCGAGAGCGGTGTGCGCGGCGTCGGCCCCGCGCCAGCGGCGGACCAGCTCGCGCGCTTCATCGGTGGTTTTGCCAGAGCCCAGCCGGAAGACGATCTCGCGCTCTTCCCCCGGCGCCAACTCCGCCACGACGCGCAGTGCCGCGCAGGGATCCAGCGCCGCGCCAACGCGGCCCGAAAGCTGCGAGCGAGCGAGCGCCGCCGGTGTCGCCGGCGTGCCGTCCGGGCCGAAGAAGTCGCTGCGATCGCCACAGGCCTGACGGGTCGGATCGTCGACGTCGAAGAATGCGGTGCGACCGGCGAAGTCGGTGTTGTACGAATTGCGGGCGAAGAGCGCGCCGGTCTGCGCGTCGAGTTCGGTCACCACGTGCATCAGGGTCTTCGGGCGTTCGTCGCCGAGCACCCAGTCGAGGTAGCCGGTGACCGACAGGCGCCGGCTTCGATCCGAATGATTGCGCAGGGTCAGTACCGAGAACTTGATCGGCGCGTCGATCGCGACGTGGATGCAAAGCTCGGATTCGATGTCGCACTCGGCGTGTTCGAAGACGCTGTAGCCGAAGCCGTGGCGCGTGACATAGGGCGTGACGCCGCGGGTGGGCAGCAAGGTCGGCGACCAGGCGCGGCCGGTCACGTCATCGCGAATGTAGAAGGCCTCGGTGTTGGCGTCGCCGACGGGATCGTTCGACCACGGCGTGAGGCGGAACTCGTGGGCGTTTTCGCTCCAGGTCGTTGCACTCCCGCTCTCTGAGACCAGGGTTCCGAAGTCGGGATTTGCGAGCACGTTGACCCACGGCGCCAGCGTCATCTGTGCTGCCGACGTCGTGATCACGTATTCGCGCGCATCGGGCGTGAATCCGCCGAGGCCGTTGAAGGCGAGCAGGTCGTCGCATTGCGGGGAGCTCGCAGCGCTCGCCCCGGAGTCGGTGCGGGTGGCACGGTCGACTTCGCCGGGGGAGGCCACCGCCATCGCGGCAGGGGCCCGCGCGGCGGCGGCGCTCGCCGCGCTGCCGCGCCGATCGACCTGCTCGGCGAGGGTCCCGGCAGAGTCGTCGATGAAGACCCGTGCGACGCTCTGCAACAGGACTCGGTCGCCGTCGTCGAGCCTCGCGTCGTCGAGCACGAATATGCCGCCGGGCCGGTCGAGCACTTCGGCGTCGGTCCCCGAACCCAGCGACTGCTTGATCCGCTGGGAAGCAGTCGGTGCCCGATCGTCAGGTGTCGCGGCGATGATCACCAGGTCGGTCTCGATGCCGTACGCTCGCCAATACGCGTGGGCCGAAGCCATTTGCCGGA
>DAHUXO010000356.1 GCA_027307095.1 Betaproteobacteria bacterium
GGCGCGTCGACCGACATGGGCGAGCTGGCGCTCGGCCAGAACATGCTGGTCGCGTTCATGCCCTGGAACGGCTACAACTACGAGGACTCGATCCTGATCAGCGAGCGCGTCGTCGGCGACGACCGCTACACGTCGATCCACATCGAGGAGCTCTCGGTCGTCGCGCGCGACACCAAGCTCGGTGCCGAGGAGATCACCCGCGACATCAGCTCGCTGGGCGAGGCCCAGCTGGGCCGCCTCGACGACGCAGGGATCGTCTACATCGGTGCCGAGGTCGAGGCCGGCGACGTGCTGGTCGGCAAGGTGACGCCGAAGGGCGAAACCCAGCTGACGCCTGAAGAGAAGCTGCTGCGCGCGATCTTCGGCGAGAAGGCCTCCGACGTGAAGGACACGTCGCTGCGTGTCCCGTCGGGGATCTCGGGCACGGTGATCGACGTGCAGGTTTTCACGCGCGAAGGCATCGAGCGCGACAAGCGCGCCGCGCAGATCATCGACGACGAGCTCCGCGGCTACCGCAAGGACCTGAACGACCAGCTTCGCATCGTCGAGAACGACGCGTACGCGCGGATCGAGAAGCTCCTGCTCGGCAAGGTCGCGAATGGCGGGCCGAAGCGGCTCGCCAAGGGCGCGAAGGTCACGAAGGACTACCTCGACGGCGTCGCACGCCACGACTGGTTCGACATCCGGCTCGCCGCCGAGGAGTCGGCGCGCCAGCTCGAGGCGATGAAGGACTCGCTCGCGCAGCTGCGCGTGCAGTTCGACCAGATGTTCGAGCAGAAGAAGCGCAAGCTGACGCAGGGCGACGAGCTTCCGCCGGGCGTGCAGAAGATGGTCAAGGTGTACGTCGCGGTCAAGCGCCGCCTGCAGCCCGGCGACAAGATGGCCGGGCGCCACGGCAACAAGGGCGTCGTCTCCAAGATCGTTCCGGTCGAGGACATGCCGTACATGGCCGACGGCACGCCGGTCGACATCGTGCTGAACCCGCTGGGCGTGCCGTCGCGGATGAACGTCGGGCAGATCCTCGAGGTCCATCTCGGCTGGGCGGCCATGGGCATCGGCAACCGGATCGCCGAAATGCTGAAGGCGCAGGCGAAGGCCGCCGAGGTGCGCAAGTTCCTCGACAAGGTCTACAACGGCACCGGACGTCACGAGGATCTCGGGTCGCTCGACGACGGCGAGATCCTGCAGCTGGCGCAGAACCTGACCGGCGGCGTTCCGTTCGCGACCCCGGTGTTCGACGGCGCAACCGAGGTCGAGATCAAGGGCATGCTCGAGCTCGCGGGCCTGCCGAAGAGCGGCCAGGTCACGCTCCACGACGGGCGCACCGGTGAGGCGTTCGACCGCCCGGTCACCGTGGGCTTCATGCACGTGCTGAAGCTGCACCATCTGGTCGACGACAAGATGCACGCGCGCTCGACCGGGCCGTACAGCCTCGTCACCCAGCAGCCGCTCGGCGGCAAGGCGCAGTTCGGCGGCCAGCGCTTCGGCGAGATGGAAGTTTGGGCGCTGGAGGCCTACGGCGCGGCGTACACGCTGCAGGAAATGCTGACCGTCAAGTCGGACGACGTGAACGGCCGGACCAAGGTGTACGAGAACATCGTCAAGGGCGAGCACCGGATCGAGGCCGGCATGCCCGAGTCGTTCAATGTGCTGGTGAAGGAAATCCGCTCACTGGCCATCGACATCGACATGGATCGCGACTGAGGAATCACACATGAAAGCATTGCTCGATCTGTTCAAGCAGGTTACGCAGGAAGAGGAATTCGACGCGATCAAGATCGGCCTCGCGTCGCCGGAGAAGATCCGGTCGTGGTCGTACGGCGAGGTGAAGAAGCCGGAGACGATCAACTACCGGACCTTCAAGCCCGAGCGCGACGGCCTGTTCTGCGCCAAGATCTTCGGGCCGGTCAAGGACTACGAGTGCCTGTGCGGCAAGTACAAGCGCCTGAAGCACCGTGGCGTCATCTGCGAGAAGTGCGGGGTCGAGGTGACGCTCGCCAAGGTCCGGCGCGAACGCATGGGTCACATCGAGCTCGCGAGCCCGGTCGCGCACATCTGGTTCCTGAAGAGCCTGCCGTCGCGGATGGGGATGGTGCTCGACATGACGCTGCGCGACATCGAGCGCGTCCTGTATTTCGAGGCGTTCGTCGTGACCGACCCGGGGCTCACGCCGCTCAACCGCGGCCAGCTCCTGACCGAGGACGACTACCTCGCCAAGCTCGAGCAGTACGGCGACGATTTCTCGGCGACGATGGGCGCCGAGGGCATCCGCGAGCTCCTCAAGAGCCTCGAGGTCATCCGCGAAATCGACAAGCTCCGCAAGGAGCTCGAGTCGACCGGTTCGGACACCAAGATCAAGAAGATCGCCAAGCGGCTCAAGGTCCTCGAGGCGTTCCACAAGTCGGGGATCAAGCCCGAGTGGATGATCCTCGAAGTGCTGCCGGTGCTGCCGCCGGAGCTGCGCCCGCTGGTCCCGCTGGACGGCGGCCGGTTCGCGACCTCCGACCTGAACGACCTGTATCGCCGCGTGATCAACCGCAACAATCGGCTGAAGCGCCTGCTCGAGCTGAAGGCCCCCGACATCATCGTCCGCAACGAGAAGCGGATGCTGCAGGAAGCCGTCGACTCGCTGCTCGACAACGGCCGCCGCGGCAAGGCGATGACCGGCGCCAACAAGCGTCCGCTGAAGTCGCTCGCCGACATGATCAAGGGCAAGGGCGGTCGCTTCCGCCAGAACCTGCTCGGCAAGCGCGTCGACTATTCGGGACGCTCGGTCATCGTGGTCGGCCCGCAGCTCAAGCTGCACCAGTGCGGCCTGCCGAAGCTGATGGCGCTCGAGCTCTTCAAGCCCTTCATCTTCAACAAGCTGGAGACGATGGGGCTGGCCACGACGATCAAGGCCGCCAAGAAGATGGTCGAGAGCCAGGAACCCGTCGTGTGGGACATCCTGGAGGACGTGATCCGCGAGCATCCGGTGCTGCTGAACCGCGCGCCGACGCTGCATCGCCTGGGGATCCAGGCGTTCGAGCCGGTGCTGATCGAAGGCAAGGCGATCCAGCTGCACCCGCTGGTCTGCACGGCGTTCAACGCGGACTTCGACGGTGACCAGATGGCCGTCCACGTCCCGCTGTCGCTGGAAGCCCAGATGGAGGCGCGCACGCTGATGCTGGCGTCGAACAACGTGCTGCTGCCGTCGAACGGCGAGCCCTGCATCGTGCCGTCCCAGGACATCGTGCTCGGCCTCTACTACGCGACGCGCGAGAAGATCGGCGCTGCCGGTGACGGCGCGGCGTTCTCCGACGTTGCGGAAGCGGCACGCGCCTACGAGTCGCGCCAGGCCGAGCTGCACGCGCGCGTCAAGGTGCGGATCAGGGAAGTGGATCTGAAGGCCGGCCCCGACGGGCAGCCCGAGCGCGTCGAGAAGGTCACGCGCTACGATACGACGATCGGGCGCGCGCTGCTGTCCGAGATCCTCCCGCCGGGGCTGCCGTTCTCGTACATCAACAAGCCGCTCAAGAAGAAGGAGATCTCGCGGATCATCAACGCGAGCTTCCGCCGCTGCGGGTTGCGCGAGACGGTGATCTTCGCCGACAGGCTGATGCAGGCGGGCTACGGACTGGCCACGCGTGGCGGCATCTCGTTCGCCGCCGACGACATGCTGGTGCCGGAGGAGAAGCACAAGATAATCGCCGATTCCGAGGCGCAGGTGAAGGAGATCGAGGCGCAGTACACGTCGGGTCTCGTCACGCAGGGGGAGCGCTACAACAAGGTCGTCGACATCTGGGGTCGCGCCGGAGACGACATCGCCAAAGCGATGATGGCTCAGCTCGGCACGATGGAAGTGACCGATGCCGACGGCAAGACGGTGAAGCAGGATTCGTTCAATTCGATCTTCATGATGGCCGATTCCGGTGCGCGCGGTTCGGCGGCGCAGATCCGGCAGCTGGCCGGCATGCGCGGCCTGATGGCGAAGCCCGATGGCTCGATCATCGAGACGCCGATCACGGCGAACTTCCGCGAAGGCCTGAACGTGCTGCAGTACTTCATCAGCACCCACGGCGCGCGCAAGGGTCTCGCCGACACGGCGCTGAAGACGGCGAACTCCGGCTACCTTACTCGCCGCCTCGTCGACGTGACGCAGGACCTCGTCGTAACCGAGCACGATTGCGAGACGCGCAACGGCGTCGCGATGAAGGCGCTGGTCGAAGGCGGGGAGGTCATCGAGCCGCTGCGCGAGCGCATCCTCGGACGCGTCGCAGCTTCCGACATCGTCAGTCCGGAAACGCAGGAGACCCTGTATCCGGCGGGAACGCTACTGGGCGAAGACGAGGTCGAGCAGATCGAGCTCCTCGGCATCGACGAGGTCAAGGTGCGCACGCCGCTCACCTGCGACACGCGCTATGGCCTTTGCGCCGCGTGCTACGGCCGCGACCTGGGCCGCGGCCACCTCGTCAACGTCGGGGAAGCGGTGGGCGTCATTGCCGCGCAGTCGATCGGCGAGCCGGGGACGCAGCTGACGATGCGGACCTTCCACATCGGCGGTGCAGCATCGCGGACGGCGGCAGCGTCGCAGGTCGAGTCGAAGTCGGCCGGCACCGTGCGCTTCTCGGCGCTGATGCGCTACGTCACCAACGCAAAGGGCGAGCTCGTCGTCATCGCGCGCTCGGGCGAGGTGATGATCCACGACGACAACGGCCGCGAGCGCGAGCGTCACAAGGTGCCGTACGGCGCGACGCTGCAGGCGAAGGACGGCGACATGGTGAAAGCGGGCAAGGTGCTGGCGCAGTGGGATGCGACCGCACGGCCGATCATCACCGAGTACGCCGGCACGGTGAAGTTCGAGAACGTCGAGGACGGCGTGACGGTGGCGAAGCAGGTCGACGAAGTGACCGGCCTGTCGACGCTGGTCGTCATCGATCCGAAGCGGCGCGCCGCGACGACCGCGAAGGGCGTGCGCCCGCAGGTGAAGCTGCTCGATGCCGATGGCAACGAGATCCACCTCGCGGGCTCCGAGCTGCCGGTCAACATCACGTTCCAGCTGGGCTCGATCATCACGGTGAAGGACGGCCAGCAGGTTGCCGTCGGCGAGGTTCTCGCGCGGATTCCGCAGGAGACCTCCAAGACGCGCGACATCACGGGCGGCCTGCCGCGGGTGGCCGAGCTGTTCGAGGCGCGTGCGCCGAAGGACGCCGGGACGCTGGCGGAAGTCACCGGCACCGTGTCGTTCGGCAAGGACACCAAGGGCAAGCAGCGCCTGGTCATCACCGATCTCGACGGGGTCGCCCATGAGTACCTGATTCCGAAGGACAAGCACGTCACGGCGCACGACGGCCAGGTCGTCAACAAGGGCGAGATGATCGTCGACGGTCCGGCGGATCCGCACGACATCCTGCGGCTGCTCGGGGTCGAGGCGCTCGCGCGTTACATCACCGACGAGGTTCAGGACGTCTACCGGCTGCAGGGCGTGAAGATCAACGACAAGCACATCGAGGTGATCGTGCGGCAGATGCTGCGCCGCGTGCAGGTCAGCGACGCCGGTGACTCCCGCTTCATCCAGGGCGAGCAGGTCGAGCGCTCCGATCTGCTGGACGAGAACGACCGGATGAAGAACGACGAGACCAAGCAGCCGGCGATCTACGAGCACATGCTGCTCGGGATTACCAAGGCGTCGCTGTCGACCGACTCGTTCATCTCGGCAGCGTCGTTCCAGGAGACGACGCGCGTGCTGACCGAGGCGGCGATCATGGGCAAGCGCGACGAGCTGCGCGGCCTGAAGGAAAACGTGATCGTCGGCCGCCTGATCCCTGCCGGCACGGGGCTCGCCTACCACAATGCGCGCCGGCGCCAGAAGCTGCTCGGGCCGGATGCCGCGTTGCTGGGAACGGGTGAGGAGGCGGCGCCTGCCACGCCGACGTCGGAGGTGTCGGCCGACGCCGCGTAGGCAAGGAAGCCGCTGGATCGGACTGCGGGGCCGCGGCGCGAGCTGCGGCCCCGTTTTTCCGCATTTCCTCCCGACCGCTCGATCGCCGACGCGACCCTCCAGCGACACCTCGGACACGACGTGGCACCGCTCGTGCGTTTGCCGCGCACCGCGGCGACCGGCGCCGTGGCCGGCGACGTCGCCGGTTGCGGTCGCCGTGGCGGCTCGTTATGCTAGCCAGCCGTCACTGCGCGGGCCCGGCGCTTCGATGCCTGGCGCGGCGACGCCTGCCATCCCAGGACCTGTCGACGTACACGCAAAGGAGGCGGTCGTCATGAAGACTCGCTGTCGCTCGTTCCCGTTCCTCGTTTCAGGCGCCGTCGCACTGGCCCTGTCGACGTTTGCGTTCGCCGCGGCCGCGCAGGCCCCCGAGCAGGTGCTGATCAACGCGAGGAGCATCCGCTGGAGCGCGGCGCCCCCGTCCCTTCCCAAGGGGGCCAAGGTCGCAGTCCTCTACGGGGATCCCAGTGCGACCGGTCCGTTCGTCATGCGCATGCTGCTGCCGGCCAAGTACAAGGTGCCGTTCCACTGGCACACGGAACCCGAGCAGTTGACGGTGCTGTCGGGCGAGCTCTTCATCGCGAACGACGCGACCTACAACAAGAAGTACGCGCGTGGGGTCAAGCCCGGCGGATTCCTGTTCCTGCCCGCCAAGGCGCAGCAGTACGCATTCACCAAGAAGGCGACGATCGTCGAGGTCTACGGCACCGGTCCGTTCGACGTCAAGTACGTCGATCCGAACAATGATCCCGCGAAGTGGGAGCAGGCGAAGACGTACTACTTCCCGAAGAAGTTCGAGGCCAACGAGATGAACGCGCCCGAGGCCGGGGAGCCGATCCCGACGTTCTGAGCGGTGCGTCGCAGCAACGCGCGCGGCCACGTTATCGCCGCAGCGGGGGGCGCACGCCGCACAATTCGACGCGGCGCAATGAATCGAGGGGCCGGCGGCTTGCCGCCGGCCCCTCGTCGCGTCATTTGCCCAGGTTGCGCTTGGCCCCGGCGTACTGCGTTTCGAAACGCTTCATCACGATGTCGACGTGCTTCGGCTCGTCGGAGGGGCTCACGGTGAATTCGCCCAGCCCGCTCTCGTCGCACCACACGCGCGTGCCGGTCTTGCCGCCCCGCCCCGCCTGGCGGCTCTCGAGATAGATCGCGCAGCGGATGACGTTCTCCTTCTTGTTCCAGTCGATGCTCACCTGGTCGTTCTTCTTGAAGCCCAGCTTCTCGAGGTCGGACATCACCGCATAGAGCCGGCGCAGCGAACGCACGTCGTACTCCTGGTCGTTGCGCCAGAACGTCGTCGAGACCAGCACCTTGTTGCCGTGCGCGTCGCTCATGTAGACGTATGGGTTGATCGACCGGGACGCCTGGTCGGCACTCTCGCTGGGCTGGGCCGTCGCTGTCGCCGCAGCCAGCGCCAGCAGGGCGCCGGCAATGAAGGGAATCACTTTTCGCATCGCATTGCACTCCACTCGTGATGGTTGGCGCTCTGAAGAATAATTGAACGGTCGTGCACGCGCCAGCGGTCGTGACGCGGGCGATCCCAGGGGTTACCTCGGGCGGCAGGGACTCCGGGAACGGGGGCTCGCGGCCGGCGTTCAGCGGCCACGGGGCGGGCTCCGCCTCGATCCTGCCCGCCGTCGGTCGGACGCCGCGCCCGCAGAGGTGTCCCATGTCGTGATCTTTGACAACGCTCAAGGCCGGATTGCACCGGCGCCATATCCTCCCGTACAGATCCACGGGCGCGGCACGTCGGGTTCGACCGACGCGCCGCGCTCGCGTGGCCCGAGCATGCGGATACACCCACACTAAAACATACGAGCGGAGACATAGGATGAAGACGCGATACCGCGCCGGCTTGATGCTGGCGATCGGACTGGGATTGGCGGGCGCGCTCGCGACAGCGCAGGCACAGCCGTTCGTCTGGAAGACGGTGGTCAACAACGGTTACACGATGCCCAATTCGAGCAAGCTCTTCAACAGCTACAACCAGCCTTCGGTCAATGCCGGCGGGCTGGTCGTGTTCCGCGCGCGCAGCAAAGGCCCGCAACAGCCGGTGCGCGGCATCTACGAGCGCGACATGCGCGTGAATGGGCCGCTGATCGAGGTGACGAGCGTCGGTTCGGCGGTGCCGCAGCCGAACAATACCTACGACAGCAATGGCGCTCTTGCCCCGTTCAACGAGTTTCCGGCGTTCCCGCGCATCGACTCCGGATCGCCCACCATCGCCACGCGTGGCCAGTCGCAACCGGTGTGGACCTACCTGCTTGCCGACGGGAGCGAAACCCGCGTCGGCACGGCGGGCGTCTACACGAACCCCGGCGGCGCACTGACGACCGGGGCCAGCCTGCTCGGCGCAGTGCGCCTGCCCGACGGTACGCTCGTCTTCCCCCAGTACCAGGTCCCGGGCCAGGTCCCGGGCGCTGCGTCCGGCACGCGCTTCGACCAGTTTCCGGGGGCAGCGGCGGTGACCGGCGGCGCGACGGTCGCGTTCAAGGGAAATTACACCGATACGGTCACCGGTATCGGCATGACGGGCGTCTACTATCGCGACGTGGTGGCGAACGGGGGCGCGTCGCCGACCTACCTGATCGCCAACAGCGCGACGCGGATCCCGAATCAGCCGGCGGCCGGCAGCGTCACCTTCGGATCGACGGCCCCGCCGAGCGCCGACGGCGGATACCTGTATTTCGCCGGTTTCGACGACGAGGACGCGCCAACGCTCGGTGGCATCTACCGCGCGCGGATGACCCAACCCCCGGTGCTGCAGACGCTGGTGGGCATCGGCGCGCAGGTGCCGGGCGAGGTCGCCGGCACGCCATTCAACCGGTTCGGCGAATCACTGTCGGTGTCCTCGGACGGCCGTTACGTCGTGTTCTGGGGTGCGTGGGGGACCGAGGTCACGGCGAAGATCCTGGCGTGTCCGACCGACGGCAACGCGGATCTCATCGCATTCTGCACGGCCGCCTACCCGGCCGGCTACACGGTCGCCATTCCCGTGCACCAGGGCATTTTCGCGTACGACACCCGCAAGGGATCGCTGGCGATGGTCGCGAAGACCGGCAAGGACGGCGTTCAGGACTTCCTCTACTGGGTGTTTTCGGGCCAGCCGCCTGGAACCGGTGGCGGCGATGAAAGCGAGGGCGAGCCTCCCCGCTGGCGCGCGTCGGCTTTCGCCGCGGTTTCGGCCAAGGGCGGAACCGCCTATCGCGTGGCGTTCAAGGCGGCGCGGTCGGGTGTCGACGGCATCTATCTGCACAAGGGCCCGGGTGTCGTGCCGCTTGCCACCGTGGTCGAGATCGGCTCGAGCGGGACGGCGATCGATCCACTGGCGCCTGCAGGTTCGCTGGTCAGCGCACTGGGCATCGAGCGCGACGGATTCCGCGACCGCAATCTGGCAGTGACGGCCAGCATGCTCGAACCGGCGACGAGCACCGGCTGGGCGGGTATCTATCTCACGACGGTTCCGGGCGGCGACTGAGCTTCGGCCACCCATCACCCCGTTCGCCCCCGATGCTGGAAGCACCTCCCTTCCAATCTGCATCGGGACATTCCCGCGGTCGCCCGGCATGCGCCGGCCGACCGCGGCTTTTCTTCCGCTTCCGGTCGCCATCGGCTCCCGAGCAGCGCCGGGCCGACCCGACCGGGGCATTTCCGCATTGCCTGGACCGGACCCTCGCAGGCGCGACGAGGAGGACTCCCCGCGTTGCGTCGGCTCCAAGCGTTGACTATCGCGGCTCGATCGGCCTATAATCGCGGTCTTTCCCCCCACCGGCCGCCCTGAACGATCGGCGTCCGGGGGTGTGCGTACCCGGATCGCGTCCCACGACACGGCCTGCGGCGCACGAAGGTGGCCTGGGCCGGCGCCTCGCGGACATCGCGGGGCGGGTTGCCTGGGCCACTTTGATTTGTGAGGCATGAGCCCTGCGGCTCCGAGCGCAAGCGACGGATGCCGCACACTCAGGAAAACCAGAGCGGAACGAATTCGATGCCAACCATCAATCAGCTCGTGCGGAAGGGCCGTGAGCCCGCCGTCTCGAAAAGCAAGGTCCCCGCACTGCAGCAGAGCCCGCAGAAGCGAGGCGTATGCACGCGGGTCTATACGACCACCCCCAAGAAGCCCAATTCCGCTCTGCGCAAGGTCGCCAAGGTCCGGCTGACCAACGGCTTCGAGGTCATCAGCTACATCGGCGGCGAAGGGCACAACCTGCAGGAACACTCGGTCGTGCTCATCCGCGGCGGTCGCGTGAAGGACCTCCCCGGCGTCCGCTACCACATGGTGCGCGGCGCGCTCGACACGGCCGGCGTCAAGGACCGCAAGCAAGCGCGGTCGAAGTACGGCGCCAAGAAGCCCAAGTCCTGACGGAGTCCATCATGCCGAGACGCAGAGAAATCCCCAAGCGCGAGATCCTTCCGGATCCCAAGTACACGAACGTCGACGTCGCCAAGTTCATCAACGTGCTGATGACCGGCGGCAAGAAGTCGGTGGCCGAGCGCATCATCTACGGCGCGTTCGAGCAGATCTCGAAGAGGGGCGGGAAGGATCCGCTCGAAGTCTTCAACCAGGCGCTCGCGAACTCGCGGCCGATGGTCGAGGTCAAGAGCCGCCGCGTAGGCGGCGCCAACTTCCAGGTGCCGGTCGAGGTGCGTCCGGTCCGCCGCATGGCGCTCGCGATGCGCTGGCTGCGCGAAGCCGCCCGCAAACGCGGCGAGAAGTCGATGGGTCAGCGCCTCGCCGCCGAGTTGCTCGAGGCTTCCGAAGGCCGCGGCGGTGCCGTCAAGAAGCGCGAGGAAGTGCACCGCATGGCGGAAGCCAACAAGGCGTTCTCGCATTTCCGCTTCTGACGAGAGCGCTAGAGACCCGACAACCGAGACAGCAACAGGACAGGACGGATTTCGCACGCGGCCCGGGACCGATCGGGCAGCGGCGTTTTCCTGGCTGAAGACAACGTGCCCCGAACTACCCCGATCGAACGGTATCGCAACATCGGCATCAGTGCGCACATAGATGCCGGCAAGACCACGACCACCGAACGCATACTTTTCTACACCGGCGTCTCGCACAAGATGGGCGAGGTGCACGACGGCGCAGCCGTCATGGACTGGATGGAGCAGGAGCGCGAGCGCGGCATCACGATCACGTCGGCCGCGACGACCTGCTTCTGGAAGGGGATGGACGCGAGCTATCCCGAGCACCGGATCAACATCATCGACACGCCGGGCCACGTCGACTTCACGATCGAGGTCGAGCGCTCGATGCGCGTGCTCGACGGCGCGTGCATGGTCTACGACTCGGTCGGCGGCGTCCAGCCGCAGTCGGAAACCGTGTGGCGCCAGGCGAACAAGTACAAGGTGCCGCGG
>DAHUXO010000311.1 GCA_027307095.1 Betaproteobacteria bacterium
TGCCGGGCCGGTGCCGGCCGCGCCACAGGATCGTCCCCTGCTGCGGGCGGTAGACACCGTTGATCACGTTGAGCATCGAGCTCTTGCCGGCGCCGTTGGGGCCGATGATCGCGCGCACCTCGTGCTCGCGCACGTCGAAGCCAACGTCGGACAGCGCGTTGACGCCGCCGAACGACAGCGAGATGTGCTCCAACGCGAGGATCACGTCTCCGATGGGGCGCGCGGATGTCGTCATCGTGTCGTCGACCGCGCAGGCCCCGGCTACGCCGCCTTCGCGGGCTGGGCCGGAAGCGTCGCCGCGTCTTCGATGCGCAGATCCGCGGCAACGATGCCGGAGCGGCCGTCCTCGAACTTCACGACCGTCTCGACGTGCTGCACCACGCGCCCCGCATAGAGGGCTTCGATCAGCACCGCGTATTTCTCGGCGATGAAGCCACGGCGCACCTTGCGCGTTCGCGTCAATTCGTCGTCGTCGGGATCGAGCTCCTTGTGCAGCACCAGGAAGCGACGCACCTGGGAACCGGCGAGCCCCGGCTCGGCTGCGAGCTGGGCGTTGACCGTCTCGACGCACTCGCGGATCAGCGCGTAGACCTCGGGCTTGGCGGCGAGGTCGGTGTAGCCCGAGTACGGCAAGCCTCGGCGCTCGGCCCAGTTGCCGACCGATCCGACGTCGATGTTGATGAATGCGCAGACATGGTCGCGGCCGTCGCCGAATGCAACCGCCTCCTTGATGTGCGGGAAGAACTTGAGCTTGTTCTCGATGTAGTTGGGGGCGAACAGCGCGCCGGAAGCCAGCTTGCCGACATCCTTGGCACGATCGATGATCCGCAACTGGCCACCGTCGTCGATGTACCCCGCATCGCCGGTGTGAAAGTAGCCTGCGGCATCGATCGACTCGGCGGTCGCGTCGGGCCGCTTGTAGTATTCCTTCAGCAGCATCGGCCCGCGCACCAGCACCTCGCCGTTGCCGGCGATACGGAGCTCGACGCCCGGCGCCGCGATTCCGACGCCGTCGAGCTTCACGCCGCGATCCGGCTGCAGGCAGACGTAGGCGCAGGTCTCGGTCGAGCCGTAGAGCTGCTTGAGGTTGATGCCGATCGAGCGGTAGAAGCGGAACAGGTCGGGGCCGATCGCCGCGCCCGCCGTGTAGGCGACGCGAATGCGGCTCATGCCCAGCACGTTGCGCAACGGCGCGTAGACGAGCAGGTTGCCGAGCGCGTACTGCAGCCGGTCGCCCGCCGCGACCGGCTTGCCGTCGAGGATCTCGGCGCCGCAGCGCCGCGCGACGTCGACGAAATGCCGGAACAGCCCGCGCTTGATCCGCCCTGCGTCCTCCATCCGAATCATCACCTGGGTCAGCAGGTTCTCGAAGACTCGCGGCGGCGCGAAATAGTACGTGGGGCCGATCTCGCGCAGGTCGATCATCACGGTCTCGCCGGATTCGGGGCAGTTGATCGTGAACCCGACATAGAGCCACTGCGCATAGGAGAACAGGTGGTCCCCGACCCAGGCCATCGGCAAATAGGACAGCACGTTGTCGGAGGGCTGCAGCCGGTCGAACCCGGCGCTTCCTTTCGCCGCCGCAATGAACGCGGCATGGGTCTGGCGCACACCCTTGGGCCGGCCGGTCGTGCCCGACGTGTAGAGCATCCCCGACACGTCGTCGCCGCGCCCCAGCGCGACCTGCTCGTCGTAGAAACCCGGATGCGCGCGGTCGAATTCGCGGCCGAGCTCCAGCAGGCGCTCGAAGCTCGTGACCCCTTCGTAGTTCCGCAGGCCGCGCGGATCGTCGTAGTAGATGTGCGCGAGCGTCGGAACCTGCGGCTTCGCTTCGAGAAGCTTGTCGACCTGCTCCTGATCCTCGACCAGCGCGTAGATGATCTCGGCGTCGTTCAGGACGAACACGAACTCGGCGGCGGGCGCGTCCTGGTACATCGGCACCGGCACGCCCCCCAGCGCTTCGGCGGCGATCATCGCCCAGTAGAGCCGTGGCCGGTTGTCGCCGACGATCGCGAGATGCATGCCGCGCCCGAAGCCCTGGGCGGCGAGCCCGCAGGCCAGCGCGCGCACCTCGTCGGCAACCTGGCGCCAGGTCCAGGTCTGCCAGATGCCGAGGTCCTTCTCGCGGGTCGCCGGCGCATCGGGGCGCGTGCGCGCATGATGCAGCAAGAGCCGCGGAAAGGTGTCCAGGCGCTCCTCCATCCTCCCATCCTCCGCGATGCACCCACACCCGAAGCCGGGCGGGATGCGATCGAATTCCATCGCCTTGCGCAGGATTCGCAGCGCTCCCGCCTCTCGAGGGCCGGTAACGGGCTGCGACCGGCTATGGTACGTTCGACGCCGACGCCCGCGCAATGCGCGCGTTCGCCACGGTAAGCGATCGGGATACCCCCGGTTGTCGTCTGGCCGACAATCCCGCCATGCGCACACTGAAGGACCTCCTCGACGAAAGCAGCTGGATCGGGACGCTGACGCCCGTGCTGCGCGCTCGGGTCGAGGAAACCGTCGCGCGCCCCTGCCCGGCGGGCAGCCTGGTCTGCAGGCGCGGCGAGCGCGTCGAGCACTGGATCGGCGTCATCGACGGCCTGGTCAAGATGGCCAACGTGTCCGCCGACGGCAAGCCGACCAGCTTCACCGGCATCGGGACCGGCGGCTGGTTCGGCGAAGGGTCGCTGCTCAAGGACGAGCCGCGCCGCTACGACATCGTCGCGCTGCGCGACAGCGCGATCGCCTACATGCCGCGCGCGACGTTCATGGCGCTGCTCGACCACAGCGTCGCATTCAACCGCTTCCTGATCACGCAGCTGAACGAGCGCCTGGGCCAGTTCATCGGCATGGTCGAGCACGACCGGCTGCTCGGGCCCGACGCGCGGCTGGCGCGCTCGCTGGCCGGATTGTTCAATCCGGTGCTCTATCCGCACGTGGGCGCGTCACTGCCGGTGTCGCAGGAGGAGCTCGGCCAACTGGTGGGCCTGTCGCGGCAGCGCGTCAACCAGGCGCTGAAGGTCCTCGAGCAGGCGGGGCTGCTGTGCATCGACTACGGCGGCGTGACGGTCCTCGACCTGCCCGGCCTGCGGGCCTACGAAGGCTGACGCCGCGGCCCGGGGCGCAGCGCTACCCGCTGCCGGGGCGGCGGCAGGAGCCTCCGGGCGGCACGCGCCGCGGGGATCGCTCAGGCGTCATACCGGTAGAACCCGCGCCCGGCCTTGCGGCCCAGGTAGCCCGCCGCGACCATCTCCTTCAGCAGTGGCGCCGGGCGGTACTTCGGATCGTTGAAATCCGCATAGAACACGTTCATCACGGCGAGCATCACGTCGAGCCCGATCATGTCGGCGAGCGCCAGCGGGCCGATCGGGTGATTGCAGCCGAGCCGCATGCCGTTGTCGATGTCCTCGGCGGACGCGAGGCCCTCCTGCAGCGCGAAGATTGCCTCGTTGATCATGGGGCACAGGATGCGGTTGACGACGAAGCCCGGGCTGTTCTTCACGACGATCGGCGTCTTGCCGAGGCGCTCGGCAAAACCGCGCGCGGCGGCCACCGTCGCCTCCGACGTCTGCAGGCCGCGGATCAGCTCGACCAGCGCCATCATCGGCACCGGGTTGAAGAAATGCATGCCCAGGAATCGATCGGGTGCGCGGACGACCGCGGCGAGCGCCGTGATCGAGATCGACGACGTGTTCGACGCCAGGATCGTGCCGGCGCCTGCGATCTCGTCGGCCCGCCTCAGGATGCGCAGCTTGAGATCGAGGCTCTCGGTCGCGGCCTCGACGATCAGGCCCGCGACTTCGAGCTCGGCATAGTCGGTCGCCCCGTGCACGCGCGCGAGCGCGGCGCGTGCCGCCTCGGCCGTGATCCTGTCCTTCTTCTGCAGCCGGCCGAGGCTGGCCTCGATGGTTGCGACCCCGCGCGCGACCGCGTCGTGTGCGACGTCGATCATCACGACATCGAAGCCCGCGACGGCGCAGGCCTGCGCGATGCCGTTGCCCATCGTGCCGGCGCCGATGACGCCGACGCGCTCAATCGCCTGCATGTGTCTTGCCCCCTGCGTGTGTCGGAAGGCCGGCATTATGCCGCGTCGCCGGTGCGCGCTCCCGCGTGCGTTCCGGGTTGCGGCTCTGGAAATATGCCGCAGGCGTCGCGCCCAGCGTCTCGCGGAACACCTTGATGAAAGCGCTGACGCTGTCGTAGCCCAGCGACAGCGCCACGTGCTTGACCGAACGGCCGGTGGCGAGCCACTCGAGCGCGTGGGTGAGCCGTGCCCAGCGCCGCCATTGGGCGTAGGTCATGCCCGTCTCCTGCACGAACTTGCGGGAGAGCGTCCGCGGACTCATGTCGGCCCACTGCGCCCACTGCTCGAGGCGTCGCGGGTTGGCCACGTCGGCGAGCATTTCGCGCGCGATCGCGAGCAGGCGCGCATCCGCCGGCCACGGCAGTTGCAGCGGCTTGGTGGGCGACTGGCGGATCTCGTCGAGGAGCACCAGCAGCAGGCGCATCTGCACCGGATCGAGCGGGGTGTCGGGTCGCCAGTCGACCGCTCGCTGCATCACCAGGACGGCCAGCGGGCTCGCCTCGAAACTGGTAGGCTCCGCCGGGAGGTCGCCGGTGAACTCGGCGGCCAGGAAAGCGCCGAACCCTGCGGTCGGTCCGTAGGACTGCACCGAATGCGGCACGCCAGGCGGCATCCAGCCGATGCCTCGCGGCGGAGCGAGGAAACGCCCCCGGGCCGTCTCCACGGCCACGAGGCCCTCGGTGAGCAGGAACAGGGTGCCGCGCGCGTGCGCGTGCGGGGTCGCATCGAATGCGACATCGTTGCGCACATTGACGGCGATGAGTTCGGCGCCCCCCACGCCGTCGATCATCTGGCGCAGGTCACAGGAGAGAGTCGCTCGGTTCATTCCAGTAGGTTGGCCGGATCGCGATATATGTTGGCATAGTAAAGCAACTGTGCCTTCCCGGTTCCGATTAAGCTTGCGGATTGATCTCCTGGTAACGAAGATCATGCTTCGATCGATTGGGCCTCGGCGCGCCATGTCGCTGATCGCAGGCGCCGCGCTCCTGGCCGGTTGCACGACGGTCGGGCCGAATTTCAGGACACCTGCCGCACCAGGCGTCGCGGGTTACACGCGCGAGACGCTCCCGGCAGGCACCGCGTCGGCGGCGGGCGCGCTCGGCGCCACCCAGCGCTTCGTGCCCGCACCGGGCACGGCCACCGAATGGTGGCGCGAGTTCGGCTCGACCAGACTCGACGATCTCGTCGCCCAGGCGCTCGCCCATAGCCCGACGCTGGCTGCGGCCGAAGCGACGCTGCGCCAGGCGCAGCAGACCTATGCCGCGGAAGCCGGCTCGACGCTCTACCCGACGCTCGGCGCCAAGCTCAGCGCCAGCCGCAACGAGGCCGATTCGTCGAGCACCGGCCAGCGCAACGCCACGCACAACCTCTACAGCCTCTACAACGTCGGGGTGGCGGTCAACTACAACCTCGACCTGTTCGGTGGCAACCGTCGCGCGCTGGAGGCGCTGGCCGCGCAAGCCGACTACCAGGGCTACCAGCTCGCGGGAGCGCGACTGACGCTGGCGGCCAACGTCGCGACCACGGCATTCAGCCAGGCACAACTCGCCGCGCAGATCCAGGCGACCCGGACGATCCTGAAGGCACAGCAGGACCAGCTCGTCATCGCGCACAAGCGCTTCGACCTGGGGGCTTCGGCCAAGCCCGAGGTGCTGACGCTCCAGACCCAGGTCGAGCAGACGCGCGCCACCCTGCCGCCGCTCGTCAACCGGCTGCAGCAGGCCGACCATCTGCTGGCGATCCTCGTCGGCCAGGCCCCGGGAGCGGTCGACATTCCCCGCTTCACCCTGTCGGAGTTCCGGTTGCCGGATTCGCTGCCGGTCGTCGTGCCCTCCGAGCTCGTCCGCCAGCGGCCCGACATCCAGGCCTCCGCCGCATTGCTGCATGTCGCCACCGCGCAGTACGGCGTCGCCGTGGCCGATCTCTACCCGCAGATCAACCTGAGCGCGACCCTCGGCACGCAGGCGCTGACCATCGGCGGACTGTTCGGCCCGGGGACGCTGGTGTGGACGCTGGCCGGGCAGCTCGCGCAGCCGCTGTTCAACGCGGGGCTCAATTCGGCGGCCAACGCGGCCGAGGCGAGCCTTCAGGCGGCCGGGGCCAACTACCAGCAGACCGTGCTGCAGGCGTTGCGCAACGTGGCCGATGCGCTGCGCGCGCTCGACAATGACGCCCAGACCCTTCAGGCCCAGGCCGCGGCCGACGCATCGGCGCAGGAATCGCTCGCGCTGGCGGAGCAGCAGTACCAACTCGGCGCGGCGAGCTTCCTGCAACTGCTGATCGTCCAGCAGCAGGCACAGCAAACCGGCATCAACCTGATCGCGGCGCAGGCGCAGCGCCTCGCCGACACGGCGGCTTTCTACCAGGCGATGGGCGGCGGCGCAGTCGCGGACGCACAAAGAACAGCAAGAACGGAGTGACCGATGGCTAAAGGCACCACCCTCCGCATGATCGTCATGCTCATCATTGCCGCCGTCGTCGTGGGCGGCGTGGTGTGGTTCCAGCAATTCAAGAACACGATGATCGCCAAGGCGATCAAGGGCGGCGCTAACCCGCCGCAGACGGTGGCGACCACGGTCGCGCAATCGTCGAGCTGGCAGGCCACGGTGGAGGCGCTCGGCAACCTGAGCGCGAGCCAGGAAGCGTCGCTCGGTGCCGAAGTCGGTGGCCTGGTGACCGCCATCCATTTCGATTCAGGCGAGAAGGTGCGCGCGGGGCAGCCGCTGGTCGAGCTCAATCCCGCTCCGCTCAGGGCGCAGCTCGCGCAGCTCGAAGCCCAGGCCGCGCTGGCCGAGCTCAATCTCAGGCGCGACGAGGCGCAGCTCAAGGTGCAGGCCATCAGCCAGGCGGCCGTGGACACCGACGCGGCGACGCTCAAGAGCGCGCAGGCGCAGGTGACGGCGCAGAAGGCACTGATCGCGCAGAAGACCATCACCGCGCCATTCTCCGGCCAACTCGGCATCCGGCAGGTGAACCTCGGCCAGTACCTCGGACCGGGTGCTGCGGTGGTCACGCTGCAGAAGCTCGACCCGATGGAAGTGGACTTCACGGTGCCGCAGAACCAGATCGACCTGATCCGCGTCGGCATGAAGGCGGCGCTGCAGTCCAGCGCCGCGCCGGGCAAGACATTCGAGGCCACGGTGACCGCGATCGAGCCGCAGGTGGACACCAACACGCGCAACCTCAAGGTGCGGGCCCGCGTGCCCAACCCGAAGGGTGAGCTGCTGCCGGGCGTGTTCGCGACCGTGCGCATCACCCAGGGCGAGCCGCGGGAGTACATCACGCTGCCGAACGCCGCCGTCGCCTACAACCCCTATGGCGCCACGGTATTCATCGTCAAGGACGATGGCAAGGGGCCCGATGGCACGCCGCAACTCGTCGCCGAGCAGCGCTTCGTCACCGCGGGGCCCACGCGCGGCGACCAGGTCGGGATCGTCACGGGTGTGAAGGCGGGCGAAACGGTGGTCACCGCCGGGCAGCTCAAGCTGCGCAACGGCTCGCCGGTCCTGATCGACAACAGCGTGAAGCCTACGGACAACCCGAATCCGCAAGTGCCCAATTCCTGAACGCGCTGCGAATACCCGAGGTACTGCCGGACATGGACAAGAAATTCACCGACATCTTCATCGAGCGCCCGGTGCTGGCCACCGTGGTCAGCCTGGTGATCCTGGTGCTGGGCCTGCGCTCGGTCGGGCTCCTGCCGGTGCTGCAGTATCCGTACACGCAGAACGCCGTGGTCACCGTCTCGACGGCCTATCCCGGGGCGGATGCGAACCTGGTGGCGAGCTTCATCACGACGCCGCTGGAGAACGCGATCGCACAGGCCAACGGCATCGACTACATGACGTCGTCGAACGTGCAGGGGGTGAGCTCGATCACCGCCAACCTGCGCCTGAACTACGACCCCGACAAGGCGCTCACCGAGATCAACACCAAGGTGAACTCGGTGCTGAACCAGCTTCCGCCGCAGGCGCAGAAGCCGGTGCTGTCGGTGTCGATCGGCCAGACCATCGATGCGATGTACATCGGCTTCTACAGCGATGTGCTGAAGCCCAACCAGATCACCGACTACCTGGTCCGCGCCGTGCAGCCGAAGCTGCAGGCGATCGACGGCGTGCAGACCGCCGAGATCCTCGGGGCCAAGAATTTCGCGCTGCGTGCCTGGCTCGACCCGCAGAAGCTCGCCGCCTACGGGATGACCGCTACTGACGTCTACAGCGCTCTCGCGGCCAACAACTTCATCGCCTCCACCGGCAACTCCAAGGGCCAGATGGTGCAGGTCAACCTCTCGGCCAACACCAACCTGAAGTCGCTCGACGGCTTCAAGAAGATGGCGGTCAAGACGGTGAACGGCCAGGTCGTCCGGCTCGACGACGTGGCCGAGGTGCTGCTGGGCTCCGAGGATTACGAGACGACGGTCGCCTTCGACGGCAAGACTGCCGTGTACGTCGGCATCCAGGTGGCACCCGGCGCCAATCTCCTCGACGTGATCGCCCGCGTGCGCAGCGCGTTCCCCGATGTCCAGTCGCAGCTTCCGGCGGGACTCAAGGGGACGATCGTCTACGACTCGACCCGGTTCGTGAACTCGTCGATCGACGAGGTGGTGAAGACGCTGGTCGAAGCGGTCCTGATCGTCACTGCAGTCGTGTTCATCTTCCTGGGCTCGCTGCGCTCGGTAATCATTCCGCTGGTGGCGATCCCGCTGTCGCTGGTGGGAACGTTCACCGTGATGCTGGCGCTGGGCTACTCGATCAACCTGCTGACACTGCTCGCCATCGTGCTGGCCATCGGCCTGGTCGTCGACGACGCGATCATCGTCGTGGAGAACGTCAGTCGCCACCTGGAAGAGGGGATGTCGCGCTTCGACGCCGCGATCCGGGCGGCGCGCGAGCTCGCGAACCCCATCATCGCGATGGCCGTGGTGCTGGTCGCCGTGTACGTGCCCATCGGCTTCATGGGCGGCCTGACCGGCGCGCTTTTCACCGAATTCGCCTTCACGCTGGTGGGCACCGTCACCCTGTCGGCCATCATCGCGCTGACGCTCACGCCGATGATGTGCTCGCGCCTGCTGAAAGCGCCCGATCCGAAGAGCCACAGCTGGCAGGATCGCCTGGTGCTGTTCCTCGACCGCAGCTTCGAGCGGCTGCACAAGCGCTACGAGCGCACGCTGCACGGCTCGCTCGACTTCCTGCCGGTGACCGCGGTGATGGCGATCATCATCCTCGGCTCGATCTACTACTTCTACTCGACTTCCAAGTCCGAGCTCGCGCCGCAGGAAGACCAGGGCGTGCTGATCTCGGTCTCGTTCAACAATCCCACGGCGACGCTGCAGCAGCGCCAGCTGTACGCCGACCAGATCTACGATATCTACAAGAAGTTCCCCGAGACCGACCACGTCTTCCAGCTCAACACCCCGACGCAGGTGATCGGCGGCATGGTGCTGAAGCCCTGGAGCGAGCGCAAGAGGACCGCGACCGCCCTGCAGGGCGCCGTGCAGCAGCAGATCGCCGGCATCGCCGGCTCGCAGAGCGCGCTTTTCCAGCCGCCGTCGCTGCCGGGGGCCCGCGGCCTGCCGGTCCAATTCGTGATCACCACCACCGAGCCGTTCGCGAAGCTCTACGACGTATCACAGCAATTCCTGCAGGACGCCCTGAAGAGCGGGCAGTACATCTTCCTTCAGTCCGACCTGCGCATCGACCTGCCGCAGACCAGCATCGAGATCGACCGCGACATGGCCTCGCAGCTCGGCCTCACGATGCAGGATGTCGGCAACGCACTGTCGGCGATGCTGGGAGGCGGCTACGTGAATTTCTTCGAGCTCGCCGGCCGTTCGTACAAGGTCATCCCGCAGGTCGAGCAGCGCTTCCGGCTGAACCCCGACCAGCTCCGGCATTACTACTTGCGCAGCGCCACCGGCGGCATGGTGCCGCTGTCGGCCGTCGTGCACCTGACGGACACCGTGCAGCCGGAGACGATCAATCACTTCCAGCAGCTCAACTCCGCGACGATCCAGGGCGTGCCGCTGCCGTTCGTCGCCCAGGGAACGGCGCTGCAGGATCTGAAGGATCTCGCGCAGCGCACGCTTCCGGCCGGCTACACCTACGACTATTCCGGGCCCTCGCGCCAGTTCGTGCAGGAATCGGGCGGCCTGGTGCTGACCTTCTTCTTCGCGCTGGTCATCATCTTCCTGGCGCTCGCCGCGCAGTTCGAGAGCTTCCGCGATCCGGTCATCATCCTGGTGTCGGTGCCGATGGCGATCTCGGGGGCGCTGCTGTTCATCAACCTCGGCATCGGCGGCGCAACGCTCAACATCTACACCGAGGTGGGGCTGGTCACGCTGATCGGCCTGATCTCCAAGCACGGCATCCTGATCGTCGAGTTCGCGAACAACCTGCAGCGCGAAGGCCGCAGCAAGCGCGAGGCGATCGAGCACGCCGCCGGAATGCGGCTGCGCCCGATCCTGATGACGACGGCGGCGATGGTTCTCGGCGTCATGCCCCTGATCACCGCCAGTGGCGCCGGCGCCGTGAGCCGCTTCAACATGGGACTGGTGATCGCCGCGGGCCTCGCCATCGGCACGCTGTTCACGCTGTTCGTCGTGCCGGCGATGTACATGATGCTGGGCGCCGACCACAGCCGCGAGAAGCGGGCCCAGGCGCTGCGGCAGACGGCGCCTACTGGAGCTGCGGCTTCTTGAGCGCAAAACAGGGACGGACCACGTTTTCCCGCATTTCTGGAACACGTGGTCCGTCCCCGTTTTCTCGGCTACTGCAGCGAGGGTTTCCTGAGCAGGGCGCTGCGGTCCACGGAGCGCACGGTGACGCTGGTGACGCGCCCTTCGCGCGAGAGCGTCAGCGGGATCGAGGTGCCCGCGGGACCGCGATTCCAGACACTGCGGTAGAACTCCGCGAGTCCCTCGACCGGCGCCCCCGCGACGTCGCGCACGATGTCGCCCGCCTTCACGCCCGCGCGCTCGGCGGGTCCGCCCTGCGCCAGGCCCCGGATCGCGATTCCGTCCCGCGTCTCGGCCGAGTAGACGCCGAGCCACGCGCGCGGCGGACGGTCGGCGCGACCGAGCCGCAGCATGTCGTCGAGGATGGGATCGATCAGTTCGCTCGGCACGAACATGTTGCCCTTGACCACCTCGTCGCCGTCGGGCTCCTGAACGAACAGCGAGCCGATGCCGACGAGCCGGCCGCTTCCATCGAGCAGGGCCGCGCCGCTCCACTCCGGGTGCGCGGGCGTCGTGAACAGCGCCTGGTCGAGCAGGTATTCCCAGTAGCCTGCGAACTCGCGACGCGCGAAGACCCGCGCGCGCAACGCGTGACCCTGCCCGCCGCGTCCGACGACGTAGACGTCGCCGTCGAGGCTCGCCTCGTCCAGGCGGCAGCGTGCGATGGGCGCAACGCCGAGCCGGCCGAGCGGCAGCACCAGGCCGAGTCCCGTGACCGGGTCGTACGCGAGCGCATGCCCGGCAACGACGGTACCCGAGTTCGTCGTCAGCCAGAGCGCCTCGGCTTCGGTGATCAGGTAGCCGATGGTGAGCACCAATCCGTCCTCGCCGATGACGACCCCGTTGCCGCTGCGGCCGGTTCCGAGCGTCGATGCGGTGAACGCGTCATCGGGAATCTCGGCGCGCAGGCCGACGACCGCGCCGAGCGCGGCGTCGAGGTCGAAGCCGACCTCATCGCCTTTCGGCTGCAGTTCGGAGGGAAATGCCCAGACGATCGGATCGGTCACGGATTCAGAACAGGCGCGCCGCGCGCGCGAGGACTGCGATCACAGCGCCATTGCTCACCAGCATGATTCCCGACAGCCAGAGGAGGTTCTGCATCTGGCTCGCCTTCACCTCGGCCTTGATGTCGGCGCGCATCGCGTCGATCTTCGCGTCGAACACATCCATGCGCGCTTCGAGCCGGTCCATTCTGGCGTCGAAGCCGGCCATCCTCGCGTCGACGCCGGCCATCGTCGCGTCGAAATGGCTGCGCGTGACCCATTCCCCGCCTTCCTGCGCGACGTCGACCGCGTCGGCGATCTCCTCCGCGGTGAAGTTCGCGCTCTTGCCGGTGGATTTGAGCGCCCTCAGGAGCCTGTGCGTATCGATGGCGACGGTTGACATCGTAAATTCGGTGACGGCGGGAAAAGTATAGTCCTCGCGCGCCACAGCCGGAACACGGCGGGGCGGGCCGCCTGACACTGGCGTGCGCTCCCGGAGGCGATGTCCGATGATCGCCGCCGGCGCCCAGGCGTCGCCATCGGCCGTTCGGCCGATGCGAGCGCCACGACCTACATGCTGCGCCGGTACTGCCCGCCAACCTCGAACAGCGCGTTCGTGATCTGGCCCAGCGAACAGGAGCGCACCGTGCCCATCAGCTCCTCGAACACGTTGCCGTCGCTCATCACCACCTGCTTCAGCCGCGCGAGGGCGGCCGCCGATGCCCCGGCATTGCGCGCGCGGAAATCGGCGAGCCTCGCGAGCTGGGACTGTTTCTCCGCGTCGGTCGAACGCGCGAGCTCGATCTTCCGCGGCACGGCGTCGTCCTCGTTTTCGCACCTGGGACTGCGGAACGTGTTGACGCCCACGATCGGATAGCTGCCGTCGTGCTTCATGTGCTCGTAATGCAGCGACTCCTCCTGGATCTTGCCGCGCTGGTAGCCGGTCTCCATCGCGCCAAGCACGCCGCCTCGCTCGGAGATCGTCTCGAACTCCTTCAGCACCGCCTCCTCGACCAGGTCGGTCAGCTCCTCGAGGATGAACGACCCCTGGTTCGGGTTCTCGTTCTTGCCGAGCCCCCACTCGCGGTTGATGATCAGCTGGATCGCCATCGCGCGGCGCACGCTTTCCTCGGTCGGCGTCGTGATCGCCTCGTCGTAGGCGTTGGTGTGCAGCGAGTTCGTGTTGTCGTAGGTCGAGATCAGCGCCTGCAGCGTGGTGCGGATGTCGTTGAACGCGATTTCCTGGGCATGCAGGCTCCGCCCGCTGGTCTGGGAATGGAACTTGAGCTTCTGGCTGCGCTCGTTCGCGCCGTAGCGCTCGCGCATCGCCACCGCCCAGATCCTGCGTGCTACCCGCCCGATCACCGCGTACTCGGGATCCATGCCGTAGCTGAAGAAGAACGACAGGTTGGGCGCGAAATCGTCGACGTGCATGCCGCGCGCGAGGTAGGCCTCGACGAAGGTGAAGCCGTTGGCGAGCGTGAATGCGAGCTGCGAGATCGGGTTCGCGCCGGCCTCGGCGATGTGGTAGCCCGAGATCGACACCGAGTAGAAATTCTTCACGTTGTGATGGACGAAATACTGCTGGATGTCACCCATCACCTTGAGGCTGAACTCGGTCGAGAAGATGCAGGTGTTCTGGCCCTGGTCCTCCTTCAGGATGTCGGCCTGGACGGTGCCGCGCACGGTGGCCAATGTCCAGGCGCGGATCTTCGCGGCCTCGTCCTCGGTCGGCTCACGGCCGTTGTCCTGCGCGAACTTGTCGAGCTGCTGGTCGATCGCGGTGTTCATGAACATCGCCAGCATCGTCGGCGCGGGACCGTTGATCGTCATCGACACCGAGGTGTTCGGCGCGCAGAGGTCGAATCCCGAATACAGCACCCTCATGTCGTCCAGCGTAGCGATCGACACCCCCGAGTTGCCGACCTTGCCGTAGATGTCGGGACGCCGGTCGGGATCGTTGCCGTAGAGCGTCACCGAGTCGAAAGCGGTCGACAGGCGCTTCGCCGGCATGCCGTCGGCGAGCAGGTGGAAGCGCCGGTTGGTGCGGAACGGATCGCCTTCGCCCGCGAACATCCGCGTCGGGTCCTCGTTCTCGCGCTTGAAGGCGAACACGCCGGCGGTGAACGGGAAGCTGCCGGGGACATTCTCGGTGAGCTGCCAGCGCAGGACCTCCCCGTCGTCCTCGTAGCCGGGCAGCGCGACCCTGCGCAATTTGGTGCCGGAAAGCGACGTCGTGGTCAGTGCGGTGCGGATCTCCCGGTCGCGGATCCTGACGACGTACTCGTCAGCCGCATACGCGGCCTTGGTGCGCGGCCACATGTCGAGGAGCTTCCTCGAGCGCGGATCGAGGCGTGCCTCGCGCTCGGCGATCAGGTGGTCGATGGCCTCCTCACCGGCCTCGCTTGCGCTCGGCTCGCGCTCCCGCGAGCGGGAGTAGGCATCCTGGTCCACCCCTGGCCCGCTTGCGGGGGAGCGACCGGGGCCACGGGCGGCAGCAAGCATCGCCTTGGTCGCCCGCAGCTGCTGTCGCTCGCGCGCGATCGCCGCCTGTTCGCTGGCGTGACCGTGGTACCCGCGCAGGGTCTCGGCGATCTCGGCGAGATAGCGCACCCGCGGCGCAGGCACAACCGCCCGCTGCTGCGTCGAGTGCCGCGTGGCGACCGCCGGCAACGCACCGGGGGCCAGCGCAAGGCCGCGGGCGCGCAGCGCCGTGGCCAGCGCGCCGTAGAGGGCGGTCACCCCGTCATCGTTGAAGCGCGATGCGATCGTGCCGAAGACCGGCAACTCCTCGGACGGGGTCTTCCAGAGCTCGTGGTTGCGCTGGTACTGCTTGCGCACGTCGCGCAGGGCATCCTGCGCGCCCTTGCGGTCGAACTTGTTGATGGCGACGAAATCCGCGAAGTCGAGCATGTCGATCTTCTCGAGCTGCGAGGCGGCGCCGAACTCGGGCGTCATCACGTACAGGGAAACGTCGACATGGGGGACGATCGCGGCGTCGCCCTGGCCGATCCCCGAGGTTTCGACGACGACGAGGTCGAAGCCCGCGGCCTTGCACGCGGCAATCGCGTCGGGCAGCGCCTTCGAGATCTCGCTGCCCGCGTCGCGGGTCGCGAGCGACCGCATGTAGATGTTCGGCGCATGGATCGCGTTCATCCTGATCCGGTCGCCCAGCAACGCACCTCCCGACTTGCGGCGCGAAGGATCGATCGAGACGATCGCGATCTTCAGCCGGTCCCCCTGGTCGAGGCGCAAGCGCCGCACCAGCTCGTCGGTCAGCGAGCTCTTGCCTGCGCCGCCGGTACCGGTGATGCCGAGCACCCGGGCCTTCGACTGCGCCGCGGCGGCGAACAGCGATTCACGCAGCGCCGGCGATGCGTCCCCGCTTTCCAGCACCGTGATGGTTCGCGCCAGGGTTCTCGTGCGCAGGTGGCGATCGTCGGCCGCCAGGGCGTCGAACGACGCGGGCGGCGATTTCGCGAGGTCGACGTCGGCGGCCGCGACGATCTCGTTGATCATGCCCTGCAACCCGAGCTTCTGGCCGTCCTCGGGCGAGAAGATGCGCGCAACGCCGTAATCGTGGAGCTCGCGGATCTCCGCAGGCACGATGACGCCGCCGCCACCACCGAAGACCTTGACGTGTCCGGCGCCGCGTTCGCGCAACAGGTCGAGCATGTACTTGAAGAACTCGACGTGCCCACCCTGGTACGACGAGATCGCGATGCCCTGCGCGTCCTCCTGCAGCGCACAGTCGACGATCTCCTCGACCGACCGGTTGTGCCCGAGGTGGATCACCTCGCAGCCGGTCGCCTGCAGGATGCGACGCATGATGTTGATCGATGCGTCGTGACCGTCGAACAGGCTGGCGGCCGTCACGAAGCGCAGCTTGTTGTGTGGCTTGTAGACCAGCGGCTGACGCGTCGAGTCATTCATCGCGAACCTCGCGGAAGCCGGACGCGCCGATGGGCAGCAGTCGCGGCGGCGCATACGGAATCGGTGCGCCTTGGGGGGTCGGAAAGCTTACCGGAACCCGGGACCGGCAGGCACCGCGCGTCCGGATGCCGGGCCTGCGCGGCGGCCAACGCCACCGGCGGACGATTTGGCCGAGGCGCAGCTCCACCGTACATTACGTTTACGTAAACGTCAATCTATCCAGGGCCAGACCCCGCACACCCGGAAACACGCCCGGCAGACGCGCAGATCCGCCCACGACCATCCAGCCCGCGACGCCTGCGGCCCGCGAATCCGTAAACAGCATGACAGCGGCCGTCGCAACGACCACGGAGGTGGGTTTGCTGGACCACAAGGGGCGTGCTAAAGTCATCCTGCAGACACGTGTTCCACATGTTGGGACTTTTGTGACGTTACCGGGGGAAGTACATGAGCAATTCCATGCTTCGATTGGTCACGAATCTCGCCGCGGCGATCGCTTGTGCGTTCCTGACTTCATCCGCCGCAGTCGCGGCGGACCCCGTGGCGCCGGGCGGCACCGTCACCGGCGACACGATCGTCCTCGGCCAGACGGCGGCGCAATCGGGGCCGCAGGCGCCCATCGGCGCGTCGAAGTGGGGGCTCAGTGCCTTCATCGCCTCCGTGAACGCGCGCGGAGGCGTCGCCGGAAAAAAGCTTCGCCTGATCAGCTACGACGACGGCTACCAGCCGGCACAGACGACCGCGCTCGACAAGAAGCTCGTGTA
>DAHUXO010000330.1 GCA_027307095.1 Betaproteobacteria bacterium
CGGGTCTGTCCCGGTTTTTTCCCGTTCCGAAGTTTCGACGAGGAAGACGCGATCGGCGAGCGCCGCCACTGCTGGCACGTCAGCGCGATCGATTGCCCACACCCGGCGCGCCGGCCGGAGCGCGAGCAGCGGGCCCGACGCATGCGCGACACCACCGGCGTCGATCAGGACGTCCAGATCGAGTGCGGCGATCGCGCGCGCCGCGGCTTCGGGTGATGCCGGGAGGGCACCGAGCTCGAGCATGCTCCAGTCGCACTGTCCGCACTGTCCGCTTCCGAACGAGCCTGCGAGCCCGGCCTGAAGAGCAGCGGCCCGGGGGTCGCCGGCAAGGCGCAGCCACCCCGCGCGCAGTGCGGGGCCGGCCGTGCGCTGCGGCCAGAGCAGCGGCATCGAATTGCGATGCGACGCCCGGCAGGCCTGCGCGTAGCGGTCGGCGCAGACCAGCGCAGGTTCGCGCTCGCCCGCCGTGGCGAGCGTCCGGGCGATCACGCGCAGCGCGTCCTCGTTCGCCTGCGTCACCGGGGAGGCGAGCGCGAGGTCGAGCAGTCGCTGGAGGATCTGCGGCGACGCGCCGCTGCGAGGGCCCCCGATGCGCTCGACGACATGCCCGAGCAGGGTGAGCGGCCACGTTGCCTGCACACCCAGCGCGATCTCCAGCGCCTCCACCGGGGCCTCGCCGCGGCCCGCACGCAGCAGCGTCGAAAGCGCCCTCGCGCGAGCGTCGGCCGGCTGCAGCGCCAGCACGCGGTCGACGGCATCGAGCGCGGCGTCGAATTCCCCGGTGTCCGCACAGGCATCGGCTAGCGCGCGCAGGCTCGCGAGGTGCCGGGGTGCGGCCTGGACCGCCGCCCGCCACTGCGCCATGGCGTCAGCCGGGTTGCCGAGCTGCCACGCGATTTCGCCCAGGTGGAAGCGGGCGTCGGCGCCGTCCTCGGCCTCGCGCAACGCGCGCCGGTAGCACAGCAGTGCGTCGATCGGACGGCCGCCGGCCTGATGTGCGCGGCCGCGCGCGACCCAATCCCGGTAGCGCTCGAGCGTCACCGCTCATGTCTCCAGGCCGACTTGAGCGCGTCGATCAGCGACGCAGGGGTGACGCGATAGAGGCAGCGACCCAGCATCGTGCGCCGGATCGAAACGGCCCGGCGCGCGACGACCGAGAGCAGGCGGCTGCGCCGCGGCGGCGGTACGTCATTCGGCGGCTCCGCTACGCCTTCGGCGACGCGCGGCGCATCCGTCATGGTGGCCACCTGCACGTCCCCGATCAGCGGCGGCTCCCAGACGCTCCAGCCCAGTGCATCGCGCAGCCGGGAGCGTGCAAACGCGGCCGGAACCGCTGCGGCGCCCGTGCCGGCGGCGGGGAGCGCGCCCACGGCGGGGAGCGCACCCGCGCCGGCAAGTGCACCTGCGTACAGCCGCGATGTCGCCGCGACGCTTGCGACCCCGATCGAGCGATCGGCAGCGCGCGCGCGCGCGGCAGCGTGCTGGCGCTCCGGCGCGAAGTCCGCGGCGACGAGCTCGACGATGCGGTCCAGCATCCGCTCGTCGTCGCGCCACTCGTCGTCGGTCATCACCCACCCCGCCTCCGACTGCGCGACACGCTCGGCGAGTGCGCCGATCGGCGGCACGAGTGCCGGCAGGCCCGCGGCCCAGGCCTCCGACAGTGTGTAGCTGAAGCTCTCGGGACCTTCGGACGGATAGACGACGAGCTCGACGCGATAGTGCGCGAACAGCGCGGGAAGGTCCCGCGCCACGTAGCCGCCGTGCACCGTCAGCATCGCGTCCTCGCTCTGCCATGGCTCGTGCTGGACGTCGAGGTAACCGATCACGACGAACCGCACGCGCACGCCGCGCTCGCGCGCTCGCTGCGCGAGGCGCTCCACGCGCCTTGCGCCCTTGTCGCGCCCGATCGCCCCCACGATGGCGACGGTCGGAACGTCGTCCACGGGAAGGAGCACGGCGCGCAGCGGCTGGCCGGGCGCCGCGGGCTGCGGCGCCGATGCGCCGGGGGTCGCGTGCGCGACGATCCGAACGCGCGATGCCGCGTCCGGAAAGTACCGCGCGAACATCGCAGCGGCCCACTGGGAGGGTGCGATCAGGAATGCGGCCCCGGTGACCAGCACCGCGTGCTCGCGCCGCCATCGCCCGATGTCCGTGCCGGCATACGCGGGCTGTGCATCGAGGCAGCGCGCGCACAGCTTGGTGTCGGTCACGCCACCGCAGTAGCTGCCATCGGCACGCGCCAGGGTCACCGTCGGACAGGCGAGCCAGAGGTCGTGGATCGTGATGCCCCAGGGCAGGCCCAGCGACGGCAGCGCGGCGACGACGCCCTCGCGCGAGCGCCGCAGGTGATGGACGTGGATCAGCGATATCCGAAACGACGCGACGATGCCGCCGATGAAGTCGCGCCAGGATTCACTCTCGCCGCGGACGAACCTGAACCTGCGCCCGGGGCCGTCCTCCGGATACTCGTCGATATGCCAGCTGTCCCCGACGGCCGTCGCGACGCAGTGCCGCCACTGCGCGCGCGAGGCGTCGATCAGCGCGCGTACGTGCCTCTCGACGCCGCCACCGTGATCGTGGATCACGTGCAGCACACCCGGTGCCTGGCCCGCGACCAGCATCCTCGACAGCGCCGCTTCGCGCAGCGGTCGCAGCGGGTCGACGGCGGCGAACGCGCGGATCACGTCGGCGAAATAGGGATGCCGCAGCGCGAGCGTCGCTTCGTCACGCCCAGCGGCCTCGCTCGGCGCGCCCGCATCGGCGCGGATGACGAACGCGTCGTCGGCCAGCGTGTTCCGCCAGTGCGCACGCAGCGCGCGCATGCAGAAATCGTCCTGCGTGCCGGCGAGCGTGACGAAGGCGGGATCGAACCCGCCCAGCGAATCGAGCGCCTGGCGGCGAACGTAGAGGCAGGGTCCGGTGCCGACCGGAGGATCGGGATAGGTCGGCACCGCTGCAGCGGCGAGCGCGTCCAGCGTCGCGCCGGGATCGCGGTCATCGGGCCAGGGGTGCTCGCGCCAGAACGACGGGAACGACCCGACGCCGGCCGCGTTGGAGAACGGCATGACGGTCGCGATGCGCCAATCGGATGCCGCACAGCGGGCGAGCGCCTCGAGCCAGCCGGGCGTGGCGATCATGCAGCCATCGACCAGGACGACGTCGGCGTCCGAGCCGGCGAGCGCGCGATTCGCGGCGGCGGCGAATCCGGCTTCGAGCCCGCCGGGCGCTTCGGTCCCATCGCGTGCCCGATCGTCCGGCGGGGCGTCGACCAGCAACAGCCGGTAGCCGCCCTGCGTATGAGCGCGGATGCTCTCGACACAGCGGCAGACG
>DAHUXO010000360.1 GCA_027307095.1 Betaproteobacteria bacterium
AGGCAGGCGCGATCACCCCGGCGCAGTTGCAGGCGAACGTCGCTGCGGCGGCAGGCAGCCTCGCCGGACAGGTCGCGGTGCTCGAGTCGGCGGGCGCGCGCTACGTCGTCGTGTTCAACCTGCCCGACATCGGCGAGACCCCGTTCGGCGTCGCGTCGGGCCAGGGCGCGCAAATCAGCGCGATTTCCTTGCTGTACAACAGCGCGCTCGTGGCGGGCCTCGACGCGCTGCACATGCCGACGATCCGCGTCAACATCTTCGAATTCCTGAACGAGGTCATGGCGAACCCCGCGGCCTATGGCATCGCGAACGTCAGCGTTCCCGCCTGCGGCACGACGCCGTCGCTGCTGTGCACGCAGGCTGATCTGGTCGCGCCGAACGCGGCAAGCACCTTCCTGTTCGCCGACGGCGTCCATCCGACGACCGCAGGCCAGGCGATGATCGCTCAGCTGGTCGCATCGATGCTCGAGGGACCGTCGAAGATGGGTGCGCTGGCCGAGGCGCCGCTCGCCGTCGAGCAGGCGAATTTCCAGGCGATCGACGGCAGGATGATGTCGAGTCTCGCCTCCTCCGGTGCGCAGGGCAGGCTCGTGGGCTGGGCGTCGTACGACTACGGGCACAACGACGTCGGCGGGCGCTTCCTTTCGGGCAATGCCGACGTCAATGGCCTGCATGCCGGCGGCGACGTCAGGCTGTCCGATCGCCTGCTGGCAGGCGCCGCGTTCGGCTATGCCGAGAACAAGGGCGATTTCGGGGGCGGCAGCGGCGGCTACAAGCTCGAGGAGACCTCCGGCACCGCGTACGTCGGCTATGGCACGGCACCGTGGTACGTCGGCGCGACGCTCGGCGCGAGCGACCTCGACTACAACGATGTCCACCGCGACATCCAGATCGGCGCGATGAGCCGCGTCGAATCCGCCACCGCGCGCGGCTGGCACATGATGGGCAGCGTGCTGGGCGGGTACTGGTTCGACTACCGGGGCTGGCTGCATGGTCCGTTCGCGCGCGTCGCCTACCAGAAGATCCACGTCAACGCCTTCGCCGAGCGCGGCAGCGACAGCACCGCGCTCTACTACGGTGAACAGGATCGGACGTCGCTCATTTCCGAGCTTGGCTGGCAGGTCAGCGGCCACATTGCGAACCTGCAGCCTTTCGCACGCGCGACCTGGGAACACGAAGGCCGGGCCGATGCGCGCATGGTGTCCGCATCGTCGGTGTCTCTCGGCGGCACCTACTCGATGCCCGTGCTCGCGCCGGACAGCAGCTACATGCGCTACGAGCTGGGCGCAAGCAGCGACTTCGGTCATGTCACCGGCTACGTGACGGGATCCACCACGTCGGGCAGGAGCGATGGCAACGGTTACTCGGTGACGGTGGGATTGCGCGTCCCGCTGTAGCGGGGACCCGCCGCGCTTTCCTTCATTCGGACCGGCGCGGCTTGACCTTGGCGCGCGCGAAAGCGCGGTCGTGCAGCGGGCGCGGCAGCCAGCGCAATGCGCGGCCGGCGAGCGCCATCTGCCACGGCAGCACGTAGAAACGCCTGCGCCGCGCGATCGCGCCCGCGATCTTGCGCGCCGCGACCTCGGGCCGCATCAGGAACGGCATCCGGTAAGGATTTCCGGCGGTCATCGGGGTCGCGATGTAGCCGGGACACACGGTGACGACCGCGATGCCGGTGCCGCGGAGCTCGACGCGCAGGCTCTCCAGATAATTGATCGCCGCGGCCTTGGAAGCGCTGTAGGCGCCCGAACCCGGGATGCCGCGAAACCCCGCGACGCTCGCGATTCCGACCAGCGCCCCCCGCCGCTCCGCGCGCATTGCCGCAATGAACGGCTGGAACGCATGGACGATGCCGAGGACGTTGGTAGCGAGGACCTCGGCGAATGCCGGCATGTCCTCGGCGAAGTCGGTGATGGTCCCGCGCGACACCCCGGCATTGGCGATGACGACGTCGGGCGCGCCGAAACGCGCCAGGAAATCGCCGCCGGCGATTGCCAGCGCCTGCGCGTCGCGGACGTCGCCTGCGTAGACCGCGATGCGCGCGGGCCCAAGCGCGGCAGCGATGCGGGCCAGCTCGGCCTCGCGGCGCGCGAACAACCCCAGGTTCGACCCGGTCGCCGCGTAATGGCGCGCCAGCGCCTCGCCGATGCCCGACGATGCGCCCGTGATGAAGACGTTCAAGCCGGGCGCCGCGCTCAGCCCTTCGTGCGCTCCGCGCGCGCCTTGGCGATCAGCTCGTCGATCGCACCCGGCAGAGCGGCATGCGTGCCGACCATCGCGGATGACGTCATGTATTTCCCGTCGACGATGACCGTGGGCACCGAGTCGATCGCATAGTCCTTGCCGAGCTGCATCGCGCGCTTCAACTTGCTGTCGACGGTGAACGACGTGAAGACGCCCTCGACCTTCTTCCGGTCGAGACCCTTGGACGCCGCCCAGTCGAAGAACTTCTTGTCGTCCCACAGCGCGATGCCGTCGCCGTGGATCGCCTTGAAGACCTCGGGCGAGACCTTGGCATCGTCACCCATCGTATCGAGGGTGTAGTAGATCCGGGCGAGGTGCACCCACTGGTCGTGGAACATCACCGGCACGCGGCGGAACGCGACGTCGGGCGGCAGCTTGGCGCGCCAGGCGTCGAGAAAGGGCTCGAGCGCCGCGCAATGCGGGCAGCCGTAGGAGAAGAACTCGATCACCTCGATCTTCTTGCCGGTGTCGACCGGTTGGGGATTGGAAAGGCGCATGTAGTTCTTCCCCAGGACCAGCGGCGCAGCGACGCTGCCGCCGGCGAAGGTCATCGCGGCCACCGCCGCCATCATCGCCATCGCAACCCGGCGGGACCTGCGCATTGCAGTCATGCTCATGTGGACTCCCAGAATGGCGGGACCGGCGCATCGGAATCACGTCCCGATGACGGCGAGGCACCCGCGGCAACGGGTTGGGACGGATCGGATCCGCCCAAGTTCCCGCCAATGGTCGGAAACACGCTCAGTACCTGACGACGGCAACATCGAATCCGCGCTTCGAGAGCTCGGCTTTCATCCTGCCGAGCTCGTCGAGATTGTCGTACGGCCCCAGCCGGACGCGGTAGCGGATGCTCCTGTCCGGAAGGACGCCCTGCTGCACCGTCGCCTCCAGGCCGGCGAACGCGAGCCTGGCCTTCAGGTTCTCGGCATCGGATTCGCCGGTGAAAGAACCGGCCTGCAGCCAGTACCGGTTCCCCGGCTGTGGGGCCCTGGCGCCGTGATCGATCGCTGCGACTGTCGCCGACGGCGCAACGCCTGCTGCAGGCGCCGCCGCAGTCGATGGCGTC
>DAHUXO010000331.1 GCA_027307095.1 Betaproteobacteria bacterium
ACCGGCGTTGCGGTGGCGGAGCTCGAACGCTTCGAATTCTACGAGCGGGCGAAGAAGGCGTTTGCCATCGTGTCGACCGGGGAGCGCCGACTCTACGGCAACGTGCTGCTGGTGGCCGGCGCGCTCGCCGGCGATCGATAGGCCGTGATCGCGTCGAGCGAAGCCTCGCGGTGGACGACGCTCGGCAGGAGCGCGGCCAAGGTCACCCGGCTCGGCTTCGGGGCGGCGCCGCTCGGCAATCTCTACGCGCCAGTCGCGGGGGACGAGGCGCTGGCCGCGGTGCATGTGGCCCATGCGCGACACGTCCGCTACTTCGATACCGCGCCACTCTACGGCCACGGGATGAGCGAGCACCGCTGCGGCGAAGCGCTGCGCCGCTACCCGCGCGAAAGCTTCGTCCTGTCGAGCAAGGTGGGCCGGTTGCTGCGGCCGGGGCGCGGCGATCCGGGCGACGCATGGGACGGGTATGCGGATGCATTGCCGTTCCGCCCGGTGTACGACTACAGCTACGACGGCGCGATGCGCTCTTTCGAGGACAGCCTGCAGCGACTGGGCACGGATCGCATCGACATCCTGCTCGTGCACGACATCGATGTGCGCACCCACGGCGTCGACGGCCAGAAACGACGCTTCGCCGAAGCGGTCGATGGCGCGTTCGAGGCGCTGCGACGCCTGCGGGACCAAGGCGTCGTCGGGGCGATCGGGCTCGGCGTCAACGAGGCCGAGGTCTGCACGGCGGTGGCCAATCGAGTCGACATCGACTGCGTCCTGCTGGCAGGACGCTACTCGCTGCTGGAGCAGGGTGCGCTGGACACGTTCCTGCCGCTGTGCGTGACGCGGAAGATCGGCGTCATCGTCGGCGGGCCGTTCAACTCCGGAATCCTGGCGACCGGCGCGGGCGCTGACGCCCGCTACGACTACGGACTCGCGCCTCCGGCCGTGCTGGATCGCGTCCGGAGGATCGAGGCGGTCTGCAACCGGCACGCTGTTCCGCTCGCGGCGGCGGCCCTCCAGTTCCCCTGCGGCCACCCGGCGGTCGCGACGGTGATCCCGGGCGCGCGGACGCGCGCCGAGGTCGAGCAGAACGTCTCACTGCTGCAGGTCGCGATACCCGCCGACTTGTGGCGCGAATTGAAAGCGGAAGGGCTGATGCGAAACGACGCACCGTGCCCGCCCGACGGAAGCGCTGCATGACCCACGCTGTCGATGCGCACCAGCACTTCTGGTCGCTGCCGCGGGGGGACTATGGATGGCTCACGCCCGAATCGGGCAGCATCTATCGAGATTTCGGGCCGGGGGATCTGGCACCCCTCCTGGACGAGGCCCGGATCGATCGCACGGTGCTGGTGCAGGCCGCGCCGACCGAGGGAGAGACCCGCTACCTGCTGGACATCGCGGCCGCGACGCCTTGGGTCGGCGCGGTCGTCGGTTGGGTGACCCTCGCGGCGCGCAATGCGCCGGACCGATTGGCGATCCTCGCCGCCAACCCGCTGCTGCGCGGCTTGCGGCCGATGCTTCAGGATCTGCCAGACCCGGCGTGGATACTCGCAGGCGCGCTGCGGCCCGCATTGTCGGCGATGGCGGAACTGGGCCTGCGCTTCGACGCACTGGTCAAGCCGCAGCACCTGCGCCCCCTGCTGAAGTTCGTCGACCGGAACCCCGATCTCGCGGTCGTGATCGATCACGGCGCCAAGCCCGCGCTTCGATCGGGAATGCTCGATGCCTGGGCGCGCGAGATTCGGGAAATCGCGAGGAACACCGCGGTGTGCTGCAAGCTTTCGGGCCTCGCCACCGAGGCGAAGCCGGATTGGGGAACCGACGACCTCAGGTATTGCATTTCGCATCTGCTCGACTGCTTCGGCCCCGACCGCCTCATGTGGGGCAGCGACTGGCCGGTCGTGGAGCTCGCGGGAGGCTACCGCCGCTGGCACGAGGCGGCCCATGCATGCCTGTCGACGATCTCCACCTCCGAGCGCGAACGGATCTTCGGCGGGAATGCCGCGCGCTTCTACGGTTTCGCGCTGGAAGACGAGCCTGCGGCGTCATAGCGCGCTGGCGACGCGATCGGCCAATCGCGTTCTACGTCGCGCGCTCCGACGCCTTGGCCAACTCCTCGGCGAGGATCGGCACCGCCAGGTTGCACGCATGGATGCCGACGACGGTGGTGATCTCGATCACCTGCAGGATCTCCTCACGTGTC
>DAHUXO010000333.1 GCA_027307095.1 Betaproteobacteria bacterium
GTCGAGCGCGACGCAAGTACCCGGCCCACGCCGATTACCAGCACGGCGCCAAGAACCTGCACGAGGTTGAAATCGGCATCGAGCGGCAGATGCACGCGCGTCCAGAGAAGACTCGACTCGACGTAGCCCGCGATTGCAGGATCGCTGACCAGCATGTCGCCAGCCACCCACCCGAGCAAAGCGGCGCCCAGCTTGATGATGACCGGGAAGCGCGTCATCAGCTTCAGGACCAGCGTGCTGCCGAATACGATGACCGGAATGCTGATGCCGAGCCCGGCGATCAGCAGCGCCACACGGCCCCGCGCGACCGCCGCAACGCCGAGCACGTTGTCCATGCTCATGATGAGATTGGCGACGAGGATCGTTCGGATTGCCGCGAGCAGGCCGCCACCGCTTCGGGTCCTCTGCTCTTCGTCGTCCTCCGGCAGCAGCAGCTGCACGGCGATCCAGAACAGCAATACGCTCCCGGCGAGCCTGAGGTACGGAAACTCCAGCAGCTCGGCGGCGGCCGTCGTGAGCACCACCAGGATGATGATCGCGGCGATGCTGCCGCCGACGATCGCCTTCTTCTGCTGATGCGGCGGCAGCGACCGCGCTGCAAGCGCGATCATCACCGCGTTGTCGCCGGACAGCAGGATGTTGACGAGCATGATCTCGCCCAGGGACACCCAGAATGCCGGACTGCTCAGGTCGAGGATCACGGGCGCGTCCGCCCCGCGGTCATTTCGGACCCGTACCCAATCAGATCAGTCCCGCCCCGCGCGCCCACAGGTACTTGGCGCCGAGCACCGCGACCGGGATCTCGGTCGAATACGCGTAGGCGGGAATGCCGTGCTGGTACAGGTATTCGGCAGCCTCCTCGACCTGGACGTCGCCCGCGAGCGAAGCGACGATGGGCTTCTCGATGCCTTTCGCCTTCATCTCCTCGACGACCTCGACGACGAGCTTCGCGAACACCATCGGCGGCGTGATGATCGTGTGCCAGTAGCCGAGGATCAGCGCATGGATGCGCGGGTCCTCGAGCCCGAGGCGGATCGTGTTCTGGTAGGTCTTCGGCGGCTCGCCGCCGGTGATGTCGACCGGGTTGCCCGCGGCGCCGAACGGCGGGATGAACTTGCGGAATGCGGCGTCGAGGTCGGCCGGCATCGCCATCAGCGACAGCTTGTTGTCGACGCAGGCGTCGGAGAGCAGCACGCCCGAGCCGCCGGCGCCGGTGATGATCACCACGTTCTCGCCCTTGGGCGTCGGCAGCACCTGGATGCCGCGCGCGAAATCGAGCAGGTCGCGCAGGCTGCGCGCGCGGATCACGCCGGACTGCTTCAGCACATCCTCGTAGATCCTGTCGTTGCCCGCCAGCGCGCCGGTGTGGGAACTCGCGGCCTTGGCGCCGGCCGAGGTGCGACCGGCCTTGAGCACGACGACCGGCTTCTTCTTCGACACGCGCTTCGCGACCTCGGCGAAGGCGCGGCCGTCCTTCAGGTCCTCGCAGTGCATCGCGATGATGTGCGTGTTCTCGTCCTGCTCGAAAAACGTGAGCAGGTCGTCCTCGTCGATGTCAGACTTGTTGCCCAGGCCCACGATCGCCGACACGCCCATCTTGGCCGAGCGCGAGAAGCCGATGATCGCCATGCCGATGCCGCCGGACTGCGACGAAAGCGCCGCGTGCCCCTTGACGTCGTAGGCGGTGCAGAACGTCGCGCACAGGTTCTTCCAAGTGTAGTAGAACCCGTAGATGTTCGGACCCATCAGGCGCACGTTGTACTTGCGTCCGATGTCCTGGATCTCCTTCTGGCCCTCGACGTTGCCGGTCTCGGCGAACCCGGAAGGAATCAGCACCGCGCCGGGGATCTTCTTCTCGCCGACCTCGATCAGCGCCTGCGCGACGAACTTCGCGGGAATCGCGAACACCGCGACGTCGACCTCGCCCGGGATGTCCTTGACGCTCCTGTAGGCCTTGAGGCCCATGATCTCGCCGGTCGACGGGTTGATCGGGTAGATCTTTCCCTTGTAGCCGCCGTTGATCAGGTTCTTCATCACCGAGTTGCCGATCTTGCCATCCTCGGCCGACGCGCCGATGACGGCCACCGCATCGGGCTTCATGATGCGGTTCATCGCGCGGACGATCTCGTCCTCGCTCGGCCGGTAGCGCGCCGGCGCCGGGTTCCAGTCGGCGACGATGCGCACGTCGGCGGCCGTCGCGCCGGTCCTGGTCGCGAACACCGGATTGAGGTCCATCTCGGCGATGTCGGGAAAATCCGAGACCAGCTGCGAGACGCCGACGATCACGTTCGCGAGCGCATCGCGGTTCACCGGGTCGGCGCCGCGCACACCCTTCAGGATCTCGGCGGCGGCGATGCCATCGAGCATCGACAGCGCCTCGTCGCGCGACACCGGTGCCAGGCGGAAGGTGATGTCCTTCAGCACCTCGACCAGCACGCCGCCCAGGCCGAACGCGACGAGCTTGCCGAACGACGGGTCGGTCACGGCGCCGATGATCACTTCCTGGCCGCCCGCGAGCATCTGCTGCACCTGCACGCCCTGCAGCTTCGCGCTGGCGCTGTACTTGCGGGCATTCGCCATGATCGTCGCGAAACCCTGCTCGACCTCCTGCGCCGACTTCACGCCGACGAGCACGCCGCCCGCCTCGGTCTTGTGCAGGATGTCGGGGGACACGATCTTCAGCACGACCGGGAAGCCCATCCCGGTGGCGAGGCTCACCGCCTCGGCCGCGCTGGCCGCCACACCCTCCTTCGGCACCGGAATGCCGTAGGCGTCGCACACGAGCTTGCCCTCGGGCGCGGTGAGCGACGAGCGCCCGTCGGCCTTCACCGCATCCAGAATCTTCCTGACCGCTGTCTTGTCCTGCGCCATCGCCTGCCCCCTGGTCATGCCGTTCAGCCGCCGTTCCGGGCCGTTCGCCCGGATCGTTCCCGCAGTCAGATTGCGCGCTGCGCGCGAAGCTCGTCGATCTGCTGACGCGAGTAGCCGAGCTCGGCCAGGACTTCGTCGGTGTGCTCACCGAGCAGCGGCGAGCGCTTCACGTCGCTCGGACTGTCGGAGAGCTTGATCGGGTTGCCGACCGACAGGTATTTCCCTCGCTTCGGGTGATCGATCTCGACGATGGTCCCGGTGTCGCGCAGCGACGGCTCCTCGGCGATCTCCTTCATCGACAGGATCGGTCCGCAGGGGACATCGTGCTCGTTCAGGAGGTCCATCGCCTCGAACTTCGTCTTGGTCATCGTCCACTTCTCGATTTCGCCGAAGATCTCCATCAGGTGCGGCAGTCGCGCCTTGGGTGTCGCATAGCGCGGATCGGTCAGCCACTCCTCGCGCCCGATGACCTTGCAGATGTCCTTCCAGACCGGCGCCTGGGTGATGAAGTAGATGTAGGCATTGGGATCGGTCTCCCAGCCCTTGCATTTCAGGATCCAGCCGGGCTGTCCGCCCCCCGACGCGTTGCCGGCGCGCGGCACCGCCTCGCCGAACTTGCCGTCCGGATACTGCGGGTATTCCTCCATCACGCCGGTGCGCGCGAGGCGCTGCTGGTCGCGCAGCTTGACGCGACAGAGGTTCAGCACGCCGTCCTGCATCGCGGCCGTCACGAGCTGCCCCCGTCCGGTGGTATTGCGCTGGTACAGCGCCGTGACGATCCCGAGCGCGAGATGCAGCCCGGTGCCCGAGTCGCCGATCTGCGCGCCGGTGACGAGCGGCGGACCATCGTCGAAGCCGGTCGTGGACGCGGCCCCCCCGGCACATTGCGCGACGTTTTCGTAGACCTTGCAGTCGGCGTAGGGGCCGGGGCCGAAACCCTTGATCGAGGCGACGATCATCCGTGGATTGAGCGCCTGGATGCGCTCCCAGGTGAAGCCCATGCGGTCGAGCGCACCCGGTGCGAAGTTCTCGACCAGCACGTCGCACTTCTTCACCAGAGCCTCGAGCACCTCCTTGCCCTTCGGGTTCTTCGCATCGATCGTGACCGACCGCTTGTTGTGGTTCAGCATCGTGAAGTAGAGGCTGTCCACGTCCGGAATGTCACGCAGCTGACCGCGCGTGATGTCGCCTTCGCCGGCACGCTCGACCTTGATCACGTCGGCGCCGAACCATGCGAGCAGCTGGGTGCAGGTCGGTCCCGACTGCACGTGGGTGAAATCGAGAATCCGGACTCCGTCTAGCGCTTTCGCCATTGAAAACCCCTGTAGCGTCGTGGGCGCTTGGCGCGCCATCCAATCATTGCGCTCGCGCGCAGCTCGTTTAACGCCGATGTTCCGTTCTTCGGGACCGCCTTGCGCCCGCGGCACGGCGCAGCCTGCGTACGACCGCCGTCAGCGACGCCGCCTCGACCGGGTTCGTCGCGACTTCATGGAATCGTCCGAGCGCGACCTGCAGGCAGATCGATGCAGCGGCTTGCGCCGGCCCGGACAACGCGA
>DAHUXO010000362.1 GCA_027307095.1 Betaproteobacteria bacterium
AGCCGGTCGACGCGCTCCGGAGCGTTCACGCCAAGCCAGATTCCCGTCATGCCGCCCATCGACAATCCGCAGAAATGGGCGCGCGGGATGGCGAGCGCGTCGAGCAGCGCCACCACGTCGGCCCCCAGCATCGCTATCGTGTAGGGCCCGGGCGTCACCTCGGAATCGCCGTGACCCCGAGTGTCATAGCGCAGGACGCGAAACCGCGCGGCGAGCGACGCCATCTGCGGCTCCCACATCTCTAGCGTGGCCCCGAGCGAATTGGAAAGGACGAGCGGCGGCGCGGCGGCATCACCGTCGATCCGGTAGTGCAGGCGGACGCCGCCGGCATTGGCGAAGGGCATGTCGCGAGGCTTCTTCAGGACCGGTGTGCAGCGAGCGCGCGCTCGATGTAGCGGCTGCTCTCGCCGAGATAGTTCCCGGGATCGAACAAGCGGTCGAGGGCGGTCGCCTCCAGCACCGACGCAACCTCGGGGACCGCGCGCAGCACTTCGCGCAGGTGGACACGCTCCTTCGCGGCGCGGCTGCAGGCGTCGGCGACCAGCGCGTGGGCGCGGTCGCGGCCGAGCGCAGGTGCGAGCGCCATCTGCACCGCTTCGGCGAAGATCTGGCCCTGGCTGAGCCCGAGGTTCGCCCGCATCCGCTCCGCATCGACGTCGAGCCCCGGCGCGACGTCGGCCATCGCCGCGAGAGCGCCCGCAACCAGCAGCGCGATCTCGGGCATCGTCTCCCATTCGGCCGGCCAGTTGCCCAGCCCGCGCTCGTGTTCCTGGGCGGCGGCACTCAGCATCGTCGCGACCAAGCCGGGGACACGCAGGGCCGCGGCGATCGCGACCGACGCGCCCACCGGATTTCGCGTGTGCGGCATCGTCGACGAGCCGCCGCGTCCCGGTGCCGCGGGCTCGAACACCTCGGCGACCTCGGTCTGCGCAAGCAGCGCCAGGTCTCGTGCGAGCTTGCCGAGCGTGGCCGCCAGCAAGCCCAGCACCGCGGCGATTTCGCAGACGCGGTCGCGCTGGGTGTGCCACGGCAGGTCGGGCAGCGGCAGCGCAAGCCGCGCGGCCAGTGCCTCGCTGACTGCGATTCCGCGATCGCCCAGCGATGCCAGCGTTCCCACCGCGCCGCCGAACTGCAGGACCAACGCCCGGCCGCGGACCTCGGAGAGCCGCAGCCGGTGCCGGTCCAGCGCGCTGACGAAGCCGGCGAGCTTGACGCCCAGCGTGACCGGGATCGCCTGTTGCAGCCAGCTGCGCCCGGCGAGGACCGTCGTCGCATGGCGGCGCGCCTGGACCACGAGCGCTGCGGTCAGCCGCTCGACATCGGCGTCGACCAGCGCCAGCGCATCGCGCAGCTGCAGCACCAGCGCGGTGTCGATGACGTCCTGGCTCGTCGCCCCCCAGTGGACATACCCGCGCGCGACCGGATCGGCCACGGCGACATTGCGCGTCAGGGCGGCGACCAGCGGGATCGCGAGATTGCCCGCACTCCGGGCTGCCACCGCGAGCGCCTCGGCGTCGAACCACCCGGCGTCGCAGCAGGCAGTGATCGCATCGGCCGCGTCCTTCGGGATCACGCCGACCGCAGCTTCCGCCTGTGCAAGCGCAGACTCGAAATCGAGCATGCGCTGGATGCGCGCCCGGTCCGAGAAGACCGCGCGCATCGCATCGGTAGTGAACAGCGTGTCGGGCATTGGCGAGGTATCAGCGGGGCATCAGATGTCGAAGAAGACCGTCTCGTCGGGGCCCTGGATGTTGATGTCGAACCGGTAGACGACCTGGCCCTTGCGCTCCTCGCGGGTGGCGATCAGCGTCTTGCGACGCACCTCCCATTCGATCAGGTTGAGCACCGGATCCTTCCCGTTGGCGACCTGCTCGTCGGAAAAATACATCCTCGTCGACAGACCGACGTTGATGCCGCGCGCGACGATCCAGAAACTGATGTGGGGTGCCATCGGCCGGTTGTTGCGGCCCATCACCGATCCCGGCTTGATGGTGTCGAACGCCCAGATGCCCGTCTTGAAATCCGAGCATCCGCGTCCCCAGCCGCGGAAGGTCTTGTCGATCGGCTTCTTCTGCCGGTCCGCCGGATGGTTGTACTTGCCGGCAGCGTTGGCCTGCCAGATCTCGATCAGGACATCGCGCAACGGCGTCCCCGATCCATCGAACACGCGACCCTCGACCCGGATGCGCTCGCCCTTGGTCCTGGGGCCTGCCAGCACGCTGCCGAAGTTGTTCTCGAAGATGTCGAAACCCGCCTGCTTGGGGGCGAGCCCGATGTGGACGTAGGGTCCCGCGGTCTGCGACGCGGTTTCCTTCAGGTACTCGAGTTGGTTGACCATGGTCGTCATTCGCCTTGCATGGGGTCGTCGGGTTGCACGGCGTTCTCGAACCACGTCGCGCGCGAGCCGCGAAGCACGATGTCGAAACGGTAGGCGAGGCTGTCGAGCTGGATGCCCGCGTTGCGGTCGAGCGGCGCGATCAGCTGGCGCACCGCCGCTTCCGACGGGATCGTGCGCAGGATCGGGCAGCTCGCGATCAGCGGGTCGCCCTCGAAATACATCTGCGTGACCAGGCGCTGCGCCCATCCCGACCCCGAGATCGAGTAGTGGACGTGCGCGGGACGCCAGTCGTTGACGTTGTTGCGCCACGGGTAGGGTCCCGGCTTGATCGTCCGGTAGACGTAATGCCCGTTCTCGTCGGTCAGCACGCGGCCGCAACCACCGAAGTTCGGGTCGATCGGCGCGATATAGGTGTCGTTCCTGTGCCGGTAGCGGCCGCCGGCGTTCGCCTGCCAGACTTCGACCAGCGCGTTTTTCACCGGGTGCCCGTTCTCGTCCAGGACGTGGCCATGGACGACGATCCGCTCGCCCACCGGCAGGCCGGTCTTGGCGTAGTTCATGATCAGGTCGTTGTCGAGCGGCCCCAGCTCGTCGGCGCCGAACACCGGGCCGGTGACCTCCGACAACGAATTCTGCAGCGAGATCAGCGACTTCTGCGGCGAGCGCAGGACGCTGGTCTTGTAAGCAGGCGCGTAGGCCGGCGGGTGGATCGTCCGGTCGCGCTGGTAGAACTCCCCGTATTGCTGCGATGGCAGTTTCATGATCGTCCCGGTTCAGACACGTTCGATGATAAGGGCGATGCCCTGGCCTACGCCGATGCACATCGTGCACAGCGCATATCGCCCCCCGGTGCGGCGCAGCTGGTAGACGGCGGTCGTGACCAGGCGCGCGCCACTCGCTCCCAGCGGGTGGCCCAGTGCGATCGCGCCGCCCATCGGATTGACCTTCGGAGAATCGTCGGGCAATCCGTGATCGCGAGTCACCGCCAGCGCCTGGGCGGCGAACGCCTCGTTCAATTCGATCAGGTCGATGTCGGCGACCGTGAGCTTCGCACGCGCCAGGACCTTGCGCATCGCCGGCGCCGGCCCGAAGCCCATGATGCGCGGCGCGACCCCGGCGACGGCACCGGCGACTATGCGGGCGCGCGGCGTCAGCCCGTTGCGCTTCGCGGCGTCCTCGGAGGCGATGATCAGCGCGCAGGCGCCGTCATTGACGCCCGACGCGTTGCCGGCCGTGACGCTGCCGTCGGGGCGCACGATGCCCTTGAGCTTCGCCAGCGCGTCGAGGGAGGTCGCGCGCGGATGCTCGTCGACGGCGACGATCACCGGATCGCCTTTGCGCTGCGTAACGGCGATCGGCGAGATCTCCTCCGCCATCCGGCCGTCGGCGATCGCCGCGGCGGCGCGCTGCTGGCTCCTGAGCGCGAACGCGTCCTGGTCCGCGCGGCCGACGCCGAATTCCTGCGCGACGTTCTCCGCGGTTTCGGGCATCGAATCGATGCCGTAGCGCGCCTTCATCAGCGGATTGACGAAGCGCCAGCCGATGGTCGTGTCCTCGATCTTCGCCACCCGCGAGAACGCCTCGGTCGCCTTGCCCTGCACGAACGGTGCGCGCGACATGCTCTCGACGCCGCCCGCCAGCAGCAGCGAGCCCTCGCCAGCCTTGATGGCGCGCGATGCAATCGTGATCGCGTCGAGACTGGAACCACAAAGCCGGTTGACCGTCGAGCCAGGCACCTCCTGCGGCAACCCGGCGAGCAGCAGCGCCATGCGACCGACGTTGCGGTTGTCCTCGCCGGCCTGGTTGGCACAGCCGTAGACGACGTCGTCGACTGCGCCCCAGTCGACACTCGGGTTGCGCTGCATCAGCGCCTGCAGCGGTGCCGCTGCTAGATCGTCGGCGCGTACGCCGGAAAGCGCGCCGGCGTAGCGCCCGAACGGCGTCCGAATCGCGTCGCAAATGAAGGCTTCGGCCATGGTCCCCATCCTAGCCGCTGATCGCCACACCCGACAGGCGCGCCAGCTCCGGCAGCGACAACCCATCGACGATGTCGACGGCCCGCAGGCCCTGCGGCGTCACCTCGAGCACCGCCAGATCGGTATAGATGCGGCTGACGCAGCGCAGCGCCGTGACCGGATACGAGCATTGCGAGACGATCTTGCTGTCGCCGCCCTTTGTCAGGTGCTCCATCATCACGTAGACGCTTTTCGCGCCCAGGGCGAGGTCCATCGCGCCGCCGACCGCGGGAATCGCGTCCGGCGCACCGGTGTGCCAGTTCGCGAGATCCCCGTCGACGGAGACCTGGAACGCGCCCAGCACGCAGCAATCGAGATGGCCGCCGCGCATCATCGCGAACGAATCCGCGTGATGGAAGAACGAGGCGCCCGGCAGCTCGGTGACCGGCTGCTTGCTGGCATTGATCAGGTCGGGATCCTCCGCCCCCGGCGCAGGCGCCGGCCCCATGCCGAGCAGTCCATTCTCCGTGTGCAGGATGATCTCGCGATCCTTCGGAAGGTGGTTGGCGACCAGCGTCGGCAAGCCGATGCCGAGGTTGACGCAGGCGCCGTCCTGGATGTCCTGTGCGACGCGGGCGGCCATCTGGTCGCGGGAATAGCGATTCATCGTGCGCTCCTCTTCATCGCGTTCACGCAGCCGCCTCGTGCACCGCTCCCGCCGCCCCGGCGGGCACGCAGACGACGCGACGGACGAAGATGCCCGGCGTCACGACGGCCTCGGGGTCGAGGACCCCGAGCGCGACGATCCGCTGCACCTGCGCGATCGTACAACGGGCGGCGGTGGCCATGATCGGGCCGAAGTTGCGCGCGGTCTTGCGGTAGACGAGATTTCCCCAGCGGTCGCCGGCAAGTGCCTTGATCAAGGCGAAATCGGCGTGAATCGGATGCTCGAGGACATACTGGCGGCCGTCGATCTCCCGCGTCTCCTTGCCCTGCGCGAGCAGCGTCCCATATCCGGTCGGTGTGTAGAACGCGCCGATGCCCGCACCTGCAGCGCGGATTCGCTCGGCGAGATTGCCCTGCGGCACCAGCTCGAGCTCGATCTCGCCTGCGCGGTAGAGGGCGTCGAAATGCCATGAATCGGTCTGGCGCGGAAACGAACAGATGATCTTGCGCACGCGCCTCGCCTTGAGCAGCAGCGCGAGACCGGCGTCGCCGTTGCCGGCATTGTTGTTGACGATCGTGAGCTCGCGCGCGCCCTGGCCGATCAGCGCGTCGATGAGCTCCGAAGGCATTCCCGCGGAGCCGAAACCGCCGATCATGACGGTCGCACCGTCGTTGATATCGGCGATCGCGTCCGGCACTGTGGCCACGGTCTTGTCGATCATTTGGTTTCCGGAGGAGTCGAATTGTTGGTGCGGGGACGGTTCACGACGCCGGCTGCTGAAGCTGCGACGCCATGCGGGCGGGCGCATTGAGCGCGCCGTAGCCGTCGTAGCCGCCGACGCGCTGCACGATCTCGAAGAAGAAACGATCGGCGAAACGCTCGGTGTAGGCGTGGAAATACTCGCCGCCGCCCGTGCGCTCGTACAGCACGCCGAACTCCCGCATTCTCGCCACCTGCGGCTCGGGCAGCGAAAAGCGCGCGACGAGATCGTCGTAGTAGTTGGCCGAGATCATGACGAACTTCGCGCCGTTCGCGACCAGCCTGGCCATGGTCCCGAAGATGTCGGAGGATGCGAAGGCGACGTGGTGGATGCTCGCCCCGCCGGCGAGCGAGATGGTCTTCGCAGTGACGGTGCTCTGGCTCTGCGACACGTTCAGCACCGCCCGCACGCTGCGGTTGCCACTCGCCACACCGCTGCTGCGGATCAGCCCGAACGGATCGGAGAGCTCGTGGCTCTCGCCGGGCACCATGCCGAGGACTGCGCGGTAGAACAGGATCCAGGTGTCGAGCTCCTCGACCGGCAGTCCGGTGGCGATGTGGTCGACGCTGGCGAGCCCGGCGCCGGCTTCGCGCGGCGCCGCTTCGTGTTGCAGGTCGAAGTCGGCCTCGTAGAGCGCCCCCGAGCCGAGCTCGCCCGGCACGAAATAGACGACGCTGCCGTTGGGTGCGCGTATCGCCGGGACGCGCTGCTCGTTGGGACCGAGCCGGCTGTCGAAGCGCGGGCAGTGCAGCGCCGTCGCCCGGCTCTGCGCCCGCACCGCGTCGTCGGTCGTGAGGCCGATCGCGCAGACGGAGGCTCCATGCTCGGCGAAGTATTCGCGCGCGAACGATGCCGGTTCGGCGTTGAGGATCAGGTTGATCGATCCCTGCCGGTACAGCGTGACGTTCTTGGACCGATGCCTGCCGGCGCGATCGAAGCCCAGCGTCTCGAGCACGTTGGCGAGCAGCCATTCGGCCGCCTCGTCGACGGCGAACTCGAGGAAAGCGACGCCAGTCAGCACCGGCGCGGCTGGCGGGTCGAGAAGCTCGATGCGGCGCACGGTCCGCGCGCGGGCTTCGGCGGGATGTGGACTGTCCGATGCCGCGTCGAGGAGGCGCAGGCGCGTCTGCTCCTCGAGCCACTGCAGCGAGCGCATCGCGTCGATCGCCGTCGGACGGTTGGGCGCCTCGCGGAACACGTCGTTGAAGATCTCGAGCGACAGCGATCCGGTGTAGCCGGCGACCAGCACATGCTCCAAGAAGCGCGGCAGGTCGAGCTGTCCCTGCCCGGGGAAATTCCGGTAGTGCCGGCTCCACTGCAGCACGTCCATCGCGAGCCGCGGCGCATCGGCCATCTGCAGGAAGAAGATCCTGTCGCCGGGGATCTGCGCGATGGCTGCCGGGTCGTCGCCCACCGACAGGATGTGGAAGCTGTCGAGGATCACGCCCAGGTGCGGATGGTTGGCCTCGCGGACGATCTTCCACGAGTGCCCGTAACGGTTGACGTGCGCGCCCCAGGCGAGCGCCTCGTAGCCAATGCGCAGGTTGCGCCGCGCCGCCCGCTCGGCGAGCTCGTGCAACTGGGCGGCGGCCCGCGCGTCGTCGTCGATCGCGAGCGGCGACACGTTCGAGCAGACCAGCAGCATCGGCGCGCCGAGCGCCTCCATCACGTCGAACTTGCGCTCGGCGCGGTCGAGATTGCGCCTGAACTGTTCGTCTGCGGCGCCCTCGAACTCGCGGAACGGCTGGTACAGGTCGATGCCAAGTCCCCGGTCCGCCGCCATCCTGGCGAGATCGCGCGGCGAGCCCTGGAAATACATCAGGTCGTTCTCGAACACCTCGATCGCATCGAAGCGCGCCGCCGCGATGGCGTCGAGCTTGTCGCCCAGCGTGCCCGAAATCGATACCGTCGCGATGCACTTGCGCATGAGCTCAGGCCCGCCCTTCCGAGATCCGCACCAGGCCCGCGATTGCCAGCCCGTATCCGGCGACGCCGAATCCGGCCATCACACCCCGTGCCGCCGGCGACAGGTACGAGTGGTGGCGAAACGGCTCCCGCGCGTGGACGTTGGAGATATGGAGCTCGATCACCGGCACGCCGGCACCCCTGATCGCATCGTGCAGCGCGATCGAGGTATGCGTGTAGGCACCGGCATTGAACACGACGCCCAGCAGGCTGCCGGCGGCGAACTCACGGCCGGCCTCGTGGATCCAGTCGATCAGCTGGCCCTCGTGATTGGACTGGCGGCATTCGATCGCCACGCCCTGCCTGGCTCCCTCGTCGCGGCACAGCTTCTCGACGTCCGCGAGGGTGTCGCGGCCATAAACTGCAGGCTCGCGCGTGCCGAGCAGGTTCAGATTGGGGCCGTTGAGGACCAGTATTTTGTTCATCGGTTGCCTTTCGATGGGCTTTGGCGGGCGGTGACGGGCCACACGTCAGAGTGAATCCAGCAGCCGCCGGGTCTTCGCAAGGATCTGTCGCGCCCGCTCGGTCGCGGGCACCGAGCGTGCGAGCGCCCGCATCGGGACCTCGACGCTGACCGGGATGTCCGCCGGCACCGCGCGCAGGATGCCGCGCAGGTCCAGTCCCCCGTCTCCCGGCATCAGCCGCTCCGCGCGCGCCTGATGGATCACCGTCTCGATGTCCGCGGGCCGCTCGGCGGGCGCATCGCACAGCTGCATGTAGCGCAGGCGCCGCGGGGGCACCGATGCAATCTGGTCCGGGCGGTTGCCGGCGCGATCGAAATGGATGGGGTCGATGACCAGCCCCGCGTTGTCGCGGCCTACGGCCTCGACGATCCTTGCGCCCTGCGGGAAATCGCGCACGTCCGCCCAGGGCATGGGCTCCAGGTTCGCGCCGATGCCGAATCCGGCGGCGAGATCGCAGAACGCGCCGAAACGGTCGGCGAGGCGCCGCTCGTCGGGATCGTTGCCGGCCACCAGCGCCTCGCGCGCGCCGAGCCGCGCACCGGTCTCGAGCACGGCCCGATAGTCGCGCACGTCGGTGTCGGGCGTGAGGCGGAAGAGCTCGATGTCCAGCACGTGCAAGCCCGTGTCGGCGAGCCGCTTTGCCGTCTCGCGAACCATCGGCGTGTCGCCGACGATCGGATGCCGCGTCTCGGCCTCCGTTGCGGGCAGCAGCCGCAGGCCCACGCAGTCGTAGCCCGCCTGCGAAGCGCAGGACACGATATCGGGAGGCGCGAGCTCGAGGACCGTCAAAGCGGCAAGGCTGATGGCACGTTGCATTGTCGTCGTGGATTCGTGGATCGGTAGCTCGCGCCCGGGTGCCGTGCCATGATCAGCGCAACGGCGAAAAGGCGGCCGGGATGCAGATCGTCGAATCCATCACCGTCAGCCAGTCGGGCCCGCCCTTGGGGGGCCATTCGCCCGACGCCACCGCTTCCGCCCGGACGCGCGTCCGCTCCGCGAGATCGCGGTACGGACAGATATGCAGCATGCGCGGCGTGACGCCATCGAGCGCATAGCCTACGAACACGATCGGCGACAGCCGCGTGCGCGGCGGCAGCGCTGCCTCCCACGCCGCCAGCACCGGCTTGATCCCGGTCGGCTTGATCCTGTAGACGCGGAACTCGTAGACGCCACCGAAGCTGCCGGAGAGCTGAGGCGGGAAATACGGAAACGGCGCGTAGGCCTCGAACGTGACGTCCTTCAGGTACTCGCTCGCGCCGAAGACATCTCCGGACACCAGCATCCGCTCGCGCTCGGCGTGCAACGCTGCGCTGTCGTCGAACGCGCGCAGGACCAGGACCCGGTTCAGGTCGCCGATCTCGGCAGTCCACGATGCGCAGAGCGTTCCGGCGCCCTCCCCTGCCTTGAAATATTGCTCGACCTTCGACTGCACGGCCGCGGCCTTGCCGGTGTGGATGGAAAGGGTCGCGACGTCCAGGCGCATCATCTTGGGACTCCTTCGAATCGGGGTTGCGAGCGGGGATTACGAGCGGGGGTTGCGATTGGGATTGCCGGCGGCCGGCGGAGCCGGCGCCGGGCTTCAGGCGGCAGCCGGCCTGGCGTGGCCGCCGAGGAACAGGCGATTGAGATCGGGATCGTTCAATACCTCGGATGCCGGACGGTCGAGGGCGAGCCGCCCCATCTCCAGCACCAGCGCGCGGTTCGAGTACTTGAGCGCGGTGCGGACGTTCTGCTCGACCATCAGCACCGTCGTGCCGGCGTCGGCGAGTTGGCGCAGCAGCGTCATCACTTCCTGGACCAGCTTGGGTGACAGCCCGATCGACGGCTCGTCGATCAGCAGCACCCGCGGGTGCAGCAGCAGCGCGCGACCGACCTCGAGCTGCTTCTGCTCGCCACCGGACATCGTCGACGCCTGGTTGTCGATGCGCTCGCGGATCCTTGGAAAGCGCGTCAACACCTCCTCGATGCGCGCCGGAAGCTCCCCGCGCGGCAGCGTGATGCCGCCGAGCTCGAGGTTGTGTCGCACCGACAGCGAGCCGAAGAGATTGCGGCCCTGGGGTACGAAGGCGATGCCCTCGGCGAGGAGCTCGCGCTGCGACTTGCCGTTGACGCACCTGCCCTCGAACCGCACCTCCCCCGAGCGCGGGACGAGCATCCCGAACAGCGTCTTCAGCACCGTCGACTTGCCGGCGCCGTTGGGCCCGATCAGCAGCGTGATCTCGCCCTTGCGGGCGTCGAGCGTCGTTTCCTTCAGGATCGTCAGGCTGGGTGAATAGCCTGCGACGACCTTGTCGAATTCGATGATCTTCTCGTTCGCCATGTCGATCCCTTCGGTTGCCGACTCAGTTGCCGACTCAATTGCCGACTCAGTTGCCGAGATAAGCCTCGAGCACCTGCCGGTTGGCCTGCACTTCGGCAGGCGGACCCTCGGCCAGCACCTTGCCCTCGACCATGCAGATCACGTGCGGACAGAGCTTCATGATGAAGTCCATGTTGTGCTCGATGACGACGAAGCTTCCTCCCTGCGTCCGGTTGAGCTCGACCAGCAACTCGCGCAATTGGTCGACCAGGCTGGGATTGACCCCGGCGCAGGGCTCGTCGAGCAGGACGAGCCTCGGCGCGGGCATGAACGCCATCGCGATGTCGATCAGCTTCTGCTGGCCGTAGGACAGCGTGCCGGCCTTCAGGTGCGCGACGTGCTTCAGCCGGAACAGCTCGATCATCTCGTCGGCGTGGTGCCCAAGTCCGGCATCGGGCGCCGCGAACAGTCGGGCCGGCATCGTTCCCTTGAATTCCTGTGCGGCCGCGATCAGGTTGTCGCGCACCGAAAGATGCGTGAACACCTGCAGCGTCTGGAAGGTGCGTCCGACGCCGCGCCGCGACAGCTCGAGCGGCGACATTCCGGTGATGTCCTCGCCGCAGAATTCGACGCCGCCCGAGGTCGGCTTGATCTGGCCGAGGATGCTGTTGAACAGCGTCGTCTTGCCCGATCCGTTCGGGCCGATGACGCCGACGATCTCGCCGGGACCGACCGAAAAACTGACGCCGTCGACCGCCTTGATCGCGCCGTAGGCCTTGCGGACGTCCTTGACCTCGAGGAAGCTCGGCTTGGTCGTCATTTCGGCGCCCCCGTCCTCCCGAGGCGCTCGGGCAACGACAGCAGGCCCCCGGGCAGGAAGATCATCAACGCGACGATCGCGAATCCGAAAACCGCCAGGTACCAGTTCTGCATGAAGCGCAGCCACTCGGGCAGCAGGATGATGATCACCGTGCCAAGCACCGGGCCGAAGAAGCGCCCCGACCCGCCGACGATCACCGCCAGCAGCATCATCAGCGAGAACGAGAAATAGAAGGGCGACGGCTCGATGAACTGCAGCAGCGAAGCGTAGAACACCCCGCCGATGCCGGCGCAGGCGGCGCCGATCGCGAACGCGAACAGCGTGTAGGCAGTGATGTTGATGCCGAGGCTCTCGGCGCGGATCGGATTGTCGCGCAACGCCGCGAATGCCCGGCCCCAGGGCGAGCGCAGCAGCCACCACAGGATTGCCGCCAGCAAGACAGTGAAGAACAGCGTGAACCAGAAGTACCGGAGGTCGGCATCCAGCGAGATCCCGAACAGCGACGGGCGCGGGAT
>DAHUXO010000344.1 GCA_027307095.1 Betaproteobacteria bacterium
CCGTAGACCGGATCGAAGCCCGCCTGGGACACCGCGTCGAGCGCAGCCTCGCTGACGTCGAGCCCGATCTCGAGCTTGGCCAGACGCTGCTCCAGCCCGTGCAGCTGGATGCGCGCGATGCTCGCGATCTGCGCCTGCGCCAGCGGATGGAACACGACGATCTCGTCGATCCGGTTGACGAACTCGGGGCGGAAATGCGCCTTGACCTCGGCCATCACCTCGATCTTGATCAGCTCCGGATTGTCGCCGCTGTCGGTCATCTGCTGGATCCGGTGCGACGCGAGGTTCGACGTCATCACGATCACCGTGTTGCGGAAGTCGACGGTGCGCCCCTGACCGTCGGTGAGGCGACCGTCGTCCAGCACCTGCAGCAGCACGTTGAACACGTCGGGGTGCGCCTTCTCGATCTCGTCGAACAGGATCACCGCGTACGGCTTGCGACGCACGGCCTCGGTCAGGTACCCGCCTTCCTCGTAGCCGACATAGCCCGGCGGCGCACCGATCAGCCGCGCGACCGAGTGCTTCTCCATGAACTCCGACATGTCGATGCGGACCATCGCCTGGTCGGTGTCGAACAGGAATTCGGCGAGCGCCTTGGTGAGCTCGGTCTTGCCCACACCGGTAGGCCCCAGGAACAGGAACGATCCGTAGGGACGGTTGGGATCGGAAAGCCCCGAGCGCGAACGGCGGATCGCGTCGGAGACGAGGCGTACCGCTTCGTTCTGGCCGATCACGCGCTGGTGCAGGCGATCTTCCATCTTCAGCAGCTTGTCGCGCTCGCCCTGCATCATCTTGGAGACCGGAATGCCCGTCGCACGCGAGACGACCTCGGCGATCTCCTCTGCGCCGACCTGCGTGCGCAGCAGCTTCGGCTTCTTCGCCTGCTCGGCTGAGAGCTTCTTGTCCGTCTTCTTCAGCTGCTCCTCGAGCTGCGGCAGCTTGCCGTACTGCAGCTCGGACATCTTCTGCCAGTCGCCCTTGCGCTTTGCTTCCTCCATCTGGAGCTTGATCTTGTCGATCTCCTCCTTGATGTGCTGGCTGCCGGCCACCTGTGCCTTCTCCGCCTGCCAGACCTCGTCGAGGTCTGCGTACTCGCGCTCCAGCCGCGCGATCTCGTCCTCGATCGCACCGAGGCGCTTCTTCGACGCCTCGTCTTTTTCCTTCTTGACGGCTTCACGCTCGATCTTGAGCTGGATCATGCGCCGGTCGATCTTGTCCATCGACTCGGGCTTCGAGTCGATTTCCATCTTGACCTTGGCGGCCGCCTCGTCGATGAGGTCGATCGCCTTGTCGGGCAGGAAGCGGTCGGTGATGTAGCGGTGCGAGAGCTCGGCAGCGGCGACGATCGCGGGATCGGTGATCTCGACGCCGTGGTGGATCTCGTAGCGCTCCTGCAGTCCCCGCAGGATCGCGATCGTCGATTCGACCGACGGCTCGTCCACCAGCACCTTCTGGAAACGGCGCTCCAGCGCGGCGTCCTTCTCGATGTACTTGCGGTATTCGTCCAGTGTCGTCGCGCCGACGCAATGCAGCTCGCCGCGCGCGAGCGCGGGCTTCAGCATGTTGCCGGCGTCGATCGCGCCTTCGGCTTTCCCGGCGCCGACCATCGTGTGCAATTCGTCGATGAAGACGATCGTGCGGCCGGCATCGGCGGCAATGTCCTTCAGCACCGCTTTCAGGCGCTCCTCGAACTCGCCGCGATACTTGGCGCCCGCGAGGAGCTGCGCCATGTCGAGCGACAGCACCCGCTTGCCTTTCAGGGTCTCGGGCACCTCGCCGTTGACGATGCGCTGCGCGAGACCTTCGACGATCGCGGTCTTGCCCACGCCGGGCTCGCCGATCAGGACCGGGTTGTTCTTGGTGCGCCGCTGCAGGATCTGGATCGTCCGGCGGATCTCGTCGTCGCGGCCGATGACCGGGTCGAGCTTGCCGTCGCGCGCCCGCTCGGTCAGGTCGATCATGTATTTCTTGAGCGCCTCGCGCTGGCCCTCGGCTTCCTGGGAATCGACGCCCGCGCCGCCGCGCACCGCGTCGATCGCGGATTCGAGCGCCTTGCGAGTCAGCCCCTGCTCCTTCAGCAACCGTCCGACCGGGCCCTTGTCGTCGGCGAGCGCGAGCAGGAAGAGCTCGGAGGCGATGAACTGGTCGTTGCGCTTCCCCGCTTCCTTGTCAGTCAGGTTCAGCAGGTTGTTGAGGTCGCGGGAAACCCCGATTTCCCCACCCGTGCCCTCGACCTTGGGCAGATTGTCGATCGCCGTCTTGAGGGCCGTCTGCAGCCGGGGCACGGCGACGCCGGCGCGGGCCAGCAGCGATGCGGTCCCGCCGTCCTCCTGGGCGAGCAGCGCCGCCAGCAGGTGCTGGGGCTCGATGAAGCCGTTGTCGTGGCCCAGCGCGAGGCTCTGGGCGTCGGCAAGAGCCTGCTGGAACTTGGTCGTGAGCTTGTCGAAGCGCATGGTCGGGTTCTTGTGTAGATTGGGCTCGAAACACCGTAAAAATGAGGCGATCGGCCGCCATTTCAAGGCTACCGGTGGCCGATTTCGGCGCATGATGGCATTGTGGGGGGAAAGCGCGGCGCCCCCGCGGGATCGGGGCGCCGGGCTGCGCCCGCGACACGCGGCGCAACCGAAGTCGGGTCGGAGGTGAACGCGATGGACGCAGACGACGCCACGACGGCGACCGTGACGATCACGAAGAACGGTCCCTACTCCGTCGTGGGCAACCTGCCCCTTTCGAAGCAGGTGATCGGCACCGATGCGCGGGGCGACTCGGTGAAATGGGTGGCGGACCACGCCTACCCGTCGCAGACCCGCTA
>DAHUXO010000349.1 GCA_027307095.1 Betaproteobacteria bacterium
ATCTCGCCGGGATCGATCGCGAAAAATGCCGACAGCGCGCCGAGGTAGATGATGTTCTTGAAGAGTTGCCGCTGCCGCGCGTCGGTGTACTGCGCGTTGCACAGCTCGGTCAGTGGAACGCCCAGCGGCGTCACGTCGGTGCGGAATTTCGACGGCGGCAGCGGCCGGGTGGAATCGAAGAACAGGTAGCCGCCGGAGTCGATCTCGGCGACGTCCTTGTCCCAGGTCTGCGGGTTCATCGCGACCATGAAATCGACGCCGCCGCGCCGGCCGCGCCAGCCGGCCTCGACGATGCGCACCTCGTACCACGTCGGCAGGCCCTGAATGTTCGACGGAAAGATGTTGCGCGCCGCCACGGGCACGCCCATGCGCAGGATCGACCGGGCGAACAGGCCGTTCGCCGACGCCGAACCCGATCCGTTCACGTTCGCGAACTTGACGACGAAGTCATTGACGCGCGCGAGCGGAGCAGGATGCACGGTCGCCATCGCGGTCTCAGTCGGCGGCCATCGCGCCGATGGCAGCGGCGCCCGCGGCGTCGCTCGCTGCGCGCGTGCGGTCGCCGGCGTGCGCGCAATCGAGGAGGAACTTCTGCATGTCCCAGGCGCCGGTCGGGCAGCGCTCGGCGCAAAGGCCGCAATGCAGGCAGACGTCCTCGTCCTTGACCATCACGCGCCCGGTCTTCACCGGCGCCGAGACGTAGAGGTCCTGGGCGACGTCGTGCGCAGGCGCAGAAAGCCTGGTGCGCAGATCCGCCTCGTCGCCGTTGGACGTGAACGTGATGCAATCCATCGGGCAGATGTCGACGCAGGCATCGCATTCGATGCAGAGCCGGTCGCTGAACACCGTCTGCACGTCGCAGTTGAGGCAGCGCTGCGCTTCCGCAAAAGCGACCCGGGGGTCGAAACCCAGCTCGACCTCGGCGCGGATGTCCTTCAGGGCGATGACGGTGTCCTTCAGGGGCACGCGGTAGCGCCGGTCGGCGTGGATCGCATTGTCGTAGCTCCACTCGTGGATGCCCATCTTCTGCGACAGCAGGTTCACGTGCGGCGGCGGCCTGTTCGAAAGCGCCTCGCCGCGGCAATGGAGGTCGATCGAGATCGCCGCGTCGTGGCCGTGCGCGACCGCCCAGATGATGTTCTTCGGGCCGAACGCGGCATCGCCGCCGAAGAACACCCCGGGCAGCGTCGACGCCATCGTCGTGCGGTCGACGACCGGCATCCCGTGGTCGTCGAAAGCAAGCCCCAGGTCGCGTTCGATCCACGGGAACGCGTTCTCCTGCCCGATCGCGACCAGCACGTCGTCGCAGGGAAAGAAGACGGGGGCCTCGCCGGTCGGCAGCAGTTGCCGCCGACCGCGCACATCGACGCCGGGCGCGACCTTCTGGAAGCTGACGCCGGTCAGCTTTCCCCGGTCACGCGTGAATTCGACGGGCACGAGGTAGTTGTGGATCGGGATGCCCTCGTGCATCGCGTCTTCCTTCTCCCAGGGCGACGCCTTCATCTCGTCGAAACCCGAGCGCACGACGACCTGGACGTCCTCGCCTCCCAGGCGGCGCGAGCTGCGGCAGCAGTCCATCGCCGTGTTGCCGCCTCCCAGCACGACGACGCGCCTGCCGATCTGCGTCGTGTGGCCGAACGACACCGACGACAGCCAGTCGATGCCGATATGGATGTTCGCGGCCGCCTCGCGCCGGCCGGGGATGTCGAGGTCGCGTCCGCGCGGCGCGCCGCTGCCGACGAACACCGCATCGAAGCGTCCTCCAACCCCGCCGGCGAGGAGTTTGGCGAGCGAGTCGATGCGCGTGCCGCCCCGGAACTCGATGCCCTGGTCCAGCACGTAGCCGACCTCCTCGTCGATCACGCGGTCGGGAAGGCGGAACTTCGGAATCTGCGTGCGCATCATGCCGCCGGCCTGCGGGTCGGCGTCGAACACGATGCACTCGTAACCCAGCGGCGCCAGGTCGCGAGCGACGGTCAGCGAGGCCGGCCCGGCGCCGACCAGCGCAACGCGCTTGCCGTTGCGAAACGTCGTCCGCGGCAGCAGCCGCGGCCGTACGTCCTCCTTGTAATCGGCAGCCACGCGCTTTAGGCGGCAGATCGCGACCGGCTCGGGCTTGGCCACGTTCTTCCGATGCTCGGGCGAACCCGCCTCGACGCGACCTCGCCGGCACGCGGGCTCGCACGGCCGGTCGCAGGTGCGCCCGAGAATTCCGGGAAACACGGTCGAGCGCCAGTTGACGATGTAGGCGTCACAGTAGAGCCCTGCCGCGATCAGGCGAATATATTCGGGAACGGGCGTATGGGCGGGACACGCCCACTGGCAATCGACGACCTTGTGGAAGTAATCGGGACGCGTGATATCCGTCGGATCCAATCAGGCTCCTGTACGTGATGCCTGCCGCCCCGAGGTGCCGGCAGCGTCGACCGGGTCGCCGACGCCCCGTTCTCGCGGGTCGTTGCCATGCTACGCCGCCGGACCATGCAAGAAAAGCGCCTGCGGCCGAGACAGCCGACGAACGCGCGCATTGTTGCAGGGGCACAGCGGCGGCGCCCGGGTCGGCTGCGCTAGAATCGACGTCGCGCTCCACGCCTCGCCGCGGCCCGCCGATTTTGTGTCGGCGGGGCGTCCAGGCTTCGGCGGCGCCCTCCCGCGATGAATGCACCCGAAACCTCGCCGATCCGGCTGACGCAGTACTCGCATGGAGGAGGCTGCGGCTGCAAGATCGCACCCGGCGTCCTGCAGGACATCCTCGGCGGCGTTCCCGGGTCGATCGTCCCCAAGGATCTGCTGGTCGGCATCGAGACTGCGGACGACGCGGCGGCCTGGCGGCTGAACGATCGGCAGGCGATCGTCGCGACGACCGACTTCTTCATGCCGATCGTCGACGATCCGTTCGATTTCGGCGCGATCGCCGCGACCAACGCGATCTCGGATGTCTACGCGATGGGTGCGACGCCGCTGTTCGCGCTGGCCGTCGTCGGCATGCCCGTCGACAAGCTGCCCGTCGAGGTGATCCGGAACATCCTCGCCGGAGGCGCGTCGGTCTGCGCACGTGCGGGCATTCCGGTCGCCGGGGGCCACACGATCGATTCCGCCGAACCGATCTACGGCCTCGTCGCCATCGGCGTCGTCGATCCGCGGCACCTCAAGCGCAACTGCGGCGCGCGTCCGGGCGATCGCATCGTACTCGGCAAGCCGCTGGGTGTCGGCGTCTACAGCGCGGCGCTCAGGCGCGGCGACCTGTCGGCCGAAGCGTACCGGACGATGATCGCGAGCACGACCAAGCTCAACACCCCGGGGATCGCGCTTGCCGCGATGGACGCCGTCCACGCGCTTACCGACGTGACCGGTTTCGGACTGCTCGGCCACCTGCTCGAAGTCTGCCGCGGCTCGCAGGTTCAAGCGCGGCTCGACCTGGCGCACATTCCGCTGCATCCTGGAGTCGTCGATCTCGCGCGCAGCGGCTGCATCACCGGCGCGTCGGGCCGCAACTGGGCGAGCTACGGGTCGCAGGTCTCGCTCGCACCACGCATCGGCGATGCCGAGCGCGCCATCCTGACCGATCCTCAGACCTCGGGCGGGCTCCTGGTCGCCTGCGCGCCCGAGGCAACCGACGCGGTGCTCGCGTCGTTCTCCAACGACGGGTTCACCGCGGCGGCGGTCATCGGCGAATTTGCCGCGGGCCCGCCCGGCGTCGTCGTCCGATGACCGGCACCGCCCTGCGCGCGAGCGCGGCGCGGGGCAGCCTCGCGCAACGCTACCGCGACGTCCGCGCCCATACCGAGGCACTGGTCGCGCCGCTGTCGGCGGAGGATTGCGCGCTGCAATCGATGCCCGACGCGAGCCCGGCCAAGTGGCACCTCGCGCACACGACGTGGTTCTTCGAGACCTTCGTGATCGAGCCGCGGGTGCCCGGCTATCGCGTGTTCGATCCCGCCTACCGGGTGCTGTTCAACTCGTATTACGAGGCGGTCGGCGAGCGCCATCCGCGG
>DAHUXO010000361.1 GCA_027307095.1 Betaproteobacteria bacterium
CCCAGCACCGCGGCTCCCAGCATCCTCGCCGTCAGCGGCGTTCCGAACAGCAGGCGGGCGCCGATCGGATTCATGAACACGATCGTGGAGAACAGCACCGCGACGAGCCCCGATGCCGCGTAACGCTCGGCCTGGTAGAGCGCGACGTAGTTGAGACCGAACAGCAGCACGCCCTGCAGCGCGATGAACGCGTGTGCGCGCGCGGAGAAGCGCAGCGAACGACCCGTCGCCATGCACCATGCGGCGAGCAGCACGGCGGCGAGCGCGAAGCGGTAGGCGACCGAGATCTCGGGTGCGACCACGCCCAACTGGAACTTGATCGCGAGCCAGGTCGAGCCCCAGACCGCCGTCGCGATCAGGAACAGCGAAACGGGGGAGCGCAGGGCGGGCATGACGGGATTCTAGCGGCGCCAGTCCGCGCGCGACCGGTTCGCGCGCGATTAGCACAGCGAGTCACGGCTGCCAATCGACCGCTTGGATGACCGCGGAAAACTGACAGTGAACCGCGTGCCGTGAACTCGCTAGGCTCCGTATCAGCCGATCGGGGGAGCCGCCATGGTCGATCCGCTTGCCGCTGTGAAACTACGCTGCGCGATGATGCTGGTCGCAGGCACGCTCGGAGCGATGGCCGGCATCCGGCTCGCCGATGCGACGCCGCACACCGAGCAGCAACGGGCGCTCGAAGGCTACGGCCGGCTGCCGATGCTCTTCGAGGCTCTCGAAGATCAGGCGGGGGCCGGCCGACGTTACGTCGCCCGAGGAGGTGGATACCAGGCGACGATTTCGAAGCACGGGGCGCAGGTCGCGCTGCCCGTCCCGGCACGCCCGCACGGCGGCTCGCCCGCTGCGACCATGATGGCGGTCGTCGACATCGCGTTCCCGGGCGCCGACGCCCGGGCGTCCATCCGCGGCCTCGACGCGCAGCCAACCCGGATCCACCACCTGCGCACCGGCTCCGACGGTCTCGATCGGACGGACGTCGCGACGTATGCACGGGTCGCAATCGACGATCTCTATGCGGGCATCGACGCCGTGTTCTACGGCAACGCGCAGCGGCTCGAGTACGACCTGGTCATCGCACCGGGCGCCGACCCGTCGCAGGTCCGGCTGCAGGTCGACGGCATCACCGGGATGGATCTCGTCGACGACGGCGATCTGCGGCTCGACACCGGGCAGGGTGCGATGACGCTGGGCCGGCCCTACGCCTATCAGGAGCGTGACGGCGCACGTGAGCGTGTCGAAAGCCGCTATGTCCTCGGCGCCGCCAACGTCGTGGAGATCCGCGTCGGCGCCTACGACCGCTCGCGGAGGCTCGTCATCGATCCGGTGGTGTCCTACGCGACTTATCTCGGTGGATCCCTCACGGAAAGCGGAACGGCCGTCGCGGTCGACGCCAATGGCAACGCGTACGTCACCGGTTTCACGACATCGCCCGACTTCCCGATGCTGTCGGCCTACGACCGCTCGCTGGGCAAGCGCAACGACATCGACGTGTTCGTCGCCAAGCTGAATCCGCAAGGCACCGGGCTCGTGTATGCGACATACCTGGGAGGGCCGACCGGCATCGATCGTGGGATCGGCATTGCGGTCGATGCCAGCGGAAACGCCTATGTCGCCGGAATGACGTCGGGCGGGGATTTTCCCGTTACTGCCGGCGCTTACCAGCAAGCCACGACGCTGGGCGGAGCGTTCATCGCCAAGCTCGCTCCGGCGGGGAATGCGCTCGTCTATTCGACGTACGTGTCCGGCGCAAGGGTCGCGTCGATCGCCGTGGACGCGTCCGGCCATGCGCTGGTCACCGGCAACGCAACCGCGTCCTTCACGACAACCGTCGACGCGTTGCGGCGAACGCTTCCTCCCGCGCTTACCGAGGGCGGCTTCGTGCTGAAGCTCAATGCCGCGGGGTCCGCGCCCAGCTATGCGACGTTCCTGCCTGGCAACGGCGTCAACCAGGCCAATGCCATTGCCGTCGACCTCCAGGGCAACACGTACGTCGCCGGATGGACGACCGCAGCGGATTTTCCCGCGATCGACGCCTTCCAGCCCGCACTCAAGGGCCAGAGGGATGGGTTCGTCGTCAAGCTCGACCCGGGCGGCTCGCGCATCATCTTTTCGACCTATCTGGGAGGGATCCTCGACGACGCGATCAATGCGATCGCCGTCGATGCGGCAGGCAACGCGTATGTCGCGGGTGAGACCTACTCTTCCGACTTCCCGTCGCTGGGTGGGTTCCAGCCGAGGAAGTCGGGATTCAGGCTGGTCAATTCGAGCCTCGGCAATGCGTTCGTCGCCAAGATCGACGCGACCGGAACGGCGCTGCGCTATTCGTCGCTCCTGGGCGGCGAGATATGCACCGGGTACTGCCAGTCCCTCTTCGGACTTCCGCAGTTTCCCGGAGATGCCGCGTACGGCATCGCCGTCGACGACACCGGCCACGCCTACGTGACCGGTCTCGCCCAGACCTACACGTTTCCATTGGTAGATTCTTCGGCCCCGCGCAAGCAGCAGGACAACCAGGACTCCGCATTCGTCGCCAAGGTCTCGGCCGGCGGCGGGAGCCTGCTCTTCTCGACGTTTCTGCGCACCGGATACGGCTACACCGACGACAAGGTCACGCCCATTCCTCCCGGCTCGGCGGCCGGGGTGGCGGCCAACGCGGACGGCGCGGCCTACGTTACCGGCTACACCGACGGGACAGGTCAGTTCCAGCCCACGCCCGCCGCTTTCCAGACGATCAACGGCGGCAGCCAAGGCGCCTATGTCGTCCGTTTCGCGGTCCCGTCCGCGACGCTCGCCCTCGAGACATCGAGCGCCTACGTGGAAAGCCCGGGGAGCGCGGCGTTGACCGCCACGATCACCGGGGCGCCGATGGCAGGCAGCGTCGCGCTCATGTCCGGCGCGAGCGCCCTTGCCTACGCCCCCATCGTCGCCAACAAGGCGGTGTTCGACCTGAAGTTGCCGGTCGGCATCCACTCGCTGACTGCCTTGCTGACGGCGCCAGGAGCGTACCTGGATTCCGCAGCGCTGCAGCAGGTCGTCGACAACCCGCTCGCCTGCGTCAGGTGACTGCCGAATGCCGGGAATCGCGATGCGCAACCTCATTCGATGCATGCTCGCGACCGCGTTTTGCGGCGCACTCATGGCCACGGCGGCGACCGCTGCGGACGATGTCGTCGCGGCACCCGCGGATGCCACGGGGACCACTCGCGCCGAAAGACTGCACGAGGTCGCGGCGACCCGCGACGGGGGCATCTGGATGCTCACGCCCGGACTGCTTCGGTTCGCCGACCGCGATGCCGTCATCCGGGCCAGCGTCCCGCTGCTCGAAGGCGGCTACGGCGCAGGCGCGAAGATTGCGGCGGACCCGTTCGACGGCTCGGCATGGCTGGTCACCCGCGCGAAGCTGCTGCTGCACTTGAGACTCGACGGAACCCTGCTCGCGGGAACGACCCTGCAGGCGGTGCCCGATGCCGTGGCGGTCGCGCTCGATCAAAGCCTGTGGCTGCTCTCCGGCAGCGAACTCTCCCGTCACGCGCAGGATGGACGCTGGCTCGAGACGCGGTCGATCCCGAATGTGCCCGGGAGGGGAGCGAGGACGATTGCCGTCGACTCGCTTGGCGAGCTTCTCTGGATCGTTGGAACGAACGAACTCATCCAGATCCCGCTGGACCCGACGCAGCCACCGCCGCTCAGGCCGATTCCGATAGGATGCAGCATCGGCGCTTCGACGTTGGCGCCGCACAACGGCTGGCTGTTCGTGTCCTGTGCGGACAGGCTCACCGCGTTCGACCGGAACGGTCGCATCGGCCACGAGATCGCATTGCGCGAATTCGGAATCGACGAGGTCGACCGGCTCGCGCACGATGGGGTCACCGATACGATCCTCGTGGCGGGACCGGCTGGGACCTTGCGCATCGCGGACGACGGAAGCACGCTCGAGATCCTGGATGCGGCGACAGGGGACGCGCTGGCACGCCCGGCGCCGTTCTCGATCTTTCCGACACTCGCGCTGATCCGTCCCCCCGATGGCGCAGCGACCGACGATCCCGGGCTCGAGATCGTGTTTGGCGTGGGGGCGTCGTGCAACGGTCATGCCTGCAGCATGCCGGCCGGCTACCTCGACGGGATGAAACTCGCCGTCGACGTCAACGGCGTGCGCATCGCAGACCCGTCGATCGACGCCCCGACGGGTCGGGCGCTGCTCGGGGCGGCACTTCCGATTCGATCGGGCATCACCCGCATCGCGGCGCAGGCAACCGACCGCTTCGGTCATCTGAGCGAGCGGGTCGAGGCAACGCTGACGATCATCGCATCGCGAGCCGATGCATCCAACGCCCCGGTCCCGGGCCTGGCCGGATCGGTGGCGGACGGCGGTCCCGCAGCGGCCGACGCGCGTGCATCGACGATCAAGGCGGCCAACAAGGCGCCGAGCGTCGCACTCACGTCGCCGGCGCCAGGGGCGACCTTCAATGCGGGCGGCAGCATCGCGCTGGCGGCATCCGCCAGCGACAGCGACGGCTCGATCGTCCGGGTCGAGTTCTACCGCGACGGGACGATCCTGCTCGGCACCGCGACCGCGCCTCCCTACGCGATCGTCTGGACGAACGTCGGTGCGGGAAGCTACAAGCTGACGGCCAGCGCCTACGACAACCGCAATGGCAAGGCGACGTCGTCACCCGTGAACATCGCGGTGGCCGCCAACAACGCACCCCTCGTCGCGCTCGCATCCCCGGTGGACGGCAGCTTCCACGTTGCTGGCGACCCGATCGACCTCCGCGCCAGCGTAAGCGATCTGGACGGCTCGGTGGTCCGCGTGGAGTTCTTCGACGGATCGATGTCGCTCGCCACCGTGCGGGCCGCCCCCTGGTCATGGGCCTGGTCCGGTGCTGGCGCTGGCCGTCACGTCATCGCCGCCCGCGCCACCGACGACCGCGGCGCAACGAGCGTCTCCGCAACTGCGTACGTCATGGTCGGCGAGGGCCCGAGTGTCGTCGTCACCCAACCGACCGCATGCTCCCAGGCCGACGGCCCGCTCGACCTGATCATCAGCGCTGATGCCGTGAGCTCGACCGGGTCGATTGCGCGCGTCGATTTCTTCGATGGCGCGAACCTCGTCGGTACCGCATACCGCTTGCCATGGCGGGTCACGCTCGCAGGCGCTGCAGCGGGAATGCACTCGCTCACCGCCCGCGCCACCGATAGCCACGGACTCGCAGCGACGTCGAGGGCATCGCTGGTCGAGGTGAGAGGGGTCAACCAGCCACCCACTGTGTCCATCACTGCGCCCATCGATGGCGCGCGCTACGCGCCGGGGTCCGCCATAAGTCTCGCGGCGATCGCCGCGGATTCCGATGGAACGATCGCAGCCGTCGAATACCGGGTCGGGGCCGGCGGCGCGATCATCGGTCGCGCCACCGGCGCACCGTACGCCGCTGCCTGGAGCGGAATGGCCAGCGGGACGTATCCGCTCGTCGCCATCGCCTACGACGATCGCGGCGCTTCGACCGCTTCGGCCCCCGTCACGGTGACGGTGAACCAAAACGTCGCGCCGATGGTGACGCTCACCGCGCCTGCGGAGGGCGGGACGTTCGTGGCGCCTGCCACGATCGCGCTCTCCGCCTCGGCAACCGATGCCGACGGTTCGGTCGCCCGCGTCGAGTTCTACGCCGGCTCGGTGCTGGTCGGCACAGCCACTTCCGCGCCGTTCGCCGCCATCTGGAGCAATGCCGCAGCGGGCTCGTACTCGCTCAGCGCCAAGGCCACCGACAATGGGGGCGCGACGACGTCGTCGTCACCGGTTTCCGTCACGATCACCGCGAATGCGCCGCCGGTCGTGAGCCTGACTGCACCCGGGCCCGGGTCCAGCTACTTCGCGCCGGCGACGATCGCGCTGACTGCGAGCGCGAGCGACCCGGATGGAACGGTCGCCATGGTCGAGTTCCTCGCGAATGGGAGCGTCGTCGGAACCGCCTATGGCCCACCATATTCGATCGTATGGGATGGCGTCGCAGCCGGGTCGTACACCCTCGATGTCCGCGCCACCGACAACCTCGGTGCAGCCGCGAACTCGTCATCGATCACGATCGGCGTCGCTGGCGCCCCGGTCGTCAATTTCGGCCCCGGTCTCGCGAATGCCATCATCGATGACGACCGCGTGACGCTGCGCGGATACGTGTCCGCGCCCGAAAACTCGGCGGTGACAATCAACGGCATCGTCGCGCACATCGACGACTTCGGCCATTTCAATCTGAACGACCTCCCGCTCGCCGTCGGCCGCAACACGATCACGGCGGTCGTCACCGGCATGGACGGCCAGACCGCGACACAGGAGATCATGCTCGAAAGCACGGGCCCCGGGCCGTTCATTGTGGATGCCTCCCCCACCGAGGGTCTCGGCAGCCTGACCGTGCAATTCGCGATCACGAATCCCGCGCACACCCCGTTCGACAAGATCATCGTCGACCTCGATGGCGACGGTTACCCGAACCTGATCGCCAC
>DAHUXO010000368.1 GCA_027307095.1 Betaproteobacteria bacterium
GGACGGACGCGCCCGTTGGGCAGGATTCCGAGTGCCGCCATCGCCGCCTTCATCCGCCCATGGGCTTCGCCAGTCGGCTCGCCTGCCCCATATACCGCGTCCTTCAAGGGGTCGATCCGCGCTTGGACGGCCATCGCCCTCTTGAGGTCCCCGGCCCTGACCGCCTCCAGAAGCTCGTTGATCAGGTCCGGCACCAAGGAAGCGAACCCGACAAGCGCACCATCGATGCCCTGCACCATCGAGGCCAGCAGGTACTCGTCATGGCAGGTCAGCAGAGCCTTCTCCGGCGCTACTGCCCGAATCGCCTTGAGGTCGCGCGCATACTTGTTCATGTCACGCGTGCCGATCTTGAACGCGCGGACCTGCGGCAGCTTCGCGAGCTCCGCCAGCAGTTCGGACGAGAACGAGGCGCGCGTCCACGCCGGATACACATGAACGATCAGCCCCAGGCCGCTCGCGTTCCCAATCGCAGTGAAATAGTCGAGGCAGTGCTCGGGCTTGAAGCCGAAACGCAACCAGTGATGCGGTGGCATGATGTCGAGCGCGCCGGCACCGGCTTCCTTGGCCAGATGCGCGTGATCGATGGCCTCCGAAATGCCCTCGCAGACAACGGAGGAAATTACCGGGCAGACATCCTTCACCGCATCGGCCGTAATGCGCGTCACTTCCGCACGCTCGCGCGTCGTCAGCGAGAAGACCTCGCCGGTATGGCCATTGGTCATCAGCCCGACGACGCCAGGACGCCGTGCGAGCCAAAGCGCGAATCGACGCAGTTCGGCCTCGTCAACGCCGTAATCGGGGCGAAACGGCACTGCGATCGCCGGAATGATGCCGTGAAAGTTCGTCATGGTAGGCACGAAGGAATCCTCTCCGTAGGTTGAAATTCGGTTACCCGTGGGTGGAGTGCAGGGCAAAGCCACCGGTTGCATTGAGGCCGCGCGACAGGGACTTGGCCGCTTCCAGCAGCGGCCCCGCTCCAACCTTCTCGAACGCCTGGGCGGACATCCGGAACGCCGGCGCGGCGACGCTCAGCCCGGCGACCGGCAATCCGTCCGCGCCAAGGATCGGCGCAGCCAGAACGCATAACCCGGGGACGTTCTCCTGGTCCGAGATGGCATAGCCCCGCGCACGAACCTGCTTGAAGCGCTGGAGCAGCGACTTGATATCGGTGACCGTCTTGTCAGTGACCTTCCTGCGCGGCGCTGCCGTGAGGATGCGTTCCTGATCTTGACGAGGTAGAAAGCTGACGATCGCATGCCCGATGGCCGTGGAGTGAACGGGCACTCGGCTCCCGATGCGCACGTCGATCCCAAGGCGCGTCATGCCAGCCTGCATCCGCTCGATATAGACGACCTCGGCACCTTCGAGCACGCCGATCGAAGCGGCCTCGTTGACCTCGCCGACCAGACCGCGAAGGATTGGCCGCGCCTGGGTCCGCAGGTCCGACCGTGCGATCGCATTGAAGCCGAGGTCGAGGCACTTGAGGGTCAGTCGAAAGCGCCGGCTATCCTCGACTCGCTCCACGTAGCCCAGCATCACCAGCGTATTCAGCAGCCGGAAGGTCGTCCCATTGTCGAGCTCGGCTCGCCGCGCGATCTCGGCCAGGACCAGTTCGGGTTCGTCGCTGGTGAAGGCCTCCATCACGCGGAAGCCCTTGGCGAGCGATTGAACGACGTTCTTGTTGGGGTCGATTTCGGTCATTTGTTCGGAATGCGAACTTTAATTCGCAATACGAACGAAGGCTAGGCCGAAAGCAAAGAGCTGTCAAGTGGTACCCCGCGCTACTCTGGCAACCGCCGATCAAACAGGACTACGCTCGAGTCGTACTGTCTTTCCCGACCGCGCAGTACCATGAACCCTCGATGAACCCTCGGTTACAAACCACTCGCCGCCCCGGGTCGGCGCGAGCCCTTTCCATTGCATCGATCGGCGTCGTCGGACCCGAAGGCCCACGGGTGTCTCCCTGCTGCCCGTACGCATTGACCGAGCACCATTCGTGGTCCCGCGCATCACCGGCCGCGCACTGAATCGCCGCGTGCCGAACGTCGGGGCCCACGCGGGTGATGCGGACACCGTGATCGCGACGTTCGACAACGGCGCGCGCGTCGTCGTCATCCGACTGCCGCATCTGGCGACTGCGGCGGTCAGCGTTTTCGTGCGCAGCGGCAGCCAGCATGAAAGCGCGCGCTTGAACGGCATCGGCCACGTCATCGAGCACATGGCCTTCAAGGGCACGCGTTCGCGCGACTGCCAGCAGATCAACCTCGATGCCGAGCGCTTGGGTGCCGAGGTCAACGCCCATACCGACAAGGATCACACCGCGTTCCACATGCGCGGCGTGGCGCGGGACGCCGCGGCATTCGTCGGCATGCTGGGCGACATCGTGCGCGAGAGCAGCTTTCCAAGGGCCGAACTCGAGCGCGAGCGCAACGTCATCCTCCACGAGTACGCCGACGACGAGGACGACGCGATGGCGACGGCATTCAAGCAGTTCGACCGAGCCTGCTTCGGTGCGCATCCGGCGGCCCGCCCGGTGATCGGCACGCGGGCCAACATCCGCAGATTCACCCGCAGCGAGCTCGTGGCCTGGGTGCGGCAGCAGTACACCGCCTCGAACACGATCGTCGGCGTCGCCGGCAATGTCGATCCCGACCGCATCGTCGCGGCGGCGAAAGCCGCGTTCGGCGGCATGCCGGCTGGCAGCGAGAACCTGGTCGCGGCGCCCGTCTGGCGCGGCGGGACCCGCGTGCGTCACCTCCCAGGATCCAGCATGGTGCACGTCGTCCTGGGTTTCCCCACGCCGTCGCTGGTGGCCAAGCACCAGGCCTTCGTCGTCGCCGCGGCCCTGTTGGGCGAAGGCATGAGCTCCCCGCTGCTTGACCGGCTGCGCGAGCGACGGGGTCTGGTCTACCACGCGGACTGCTGGACCGACGTGAGAGATGCCTATGGCCAGTTCGTGATCGAGGCGTCGACGGCGCCCGGGCACCTTCGCGAGTACGTTCGCGCGGTCACCGGGCTGCTGCACCTGCACGTCGGGGCGACCGACCGCGTCGCTCTCCAGCGCGCCCGCAACCAGGCCGGTGTGCGCGTCCTATCCGCACACGAAGAGCCGTCACGGCGTCTGGAGCTGGCCGCGCTCGACCTCTTCGCCCTGGGTCGTGTGCGCTCGTGCGATGAACTGCTCGCGAGCATCACCGCGACCAGTCCCACCCAAGTGCGCGCGGCCTTCGCGCGAATGCTTGATGCGACCGCGGCGATTGCGATTGCGGGAAAGATTGCCAAAGGCGATGCAGAGCACATGGCCCGGCTGCTCGGACAACGGGGCGCGTGAGCGCCTGGCGCCGACCGCGCTCAGGGCCGGTCATTCAATCCGCCGGCG
>DAHUXO010000015.1 GCA_027307095.1 Betaproteobacteria bacterium
GGGAAAACGTGGTGCGTCCCTGTTTTTCCGTCCCTGCTGTTGCTAGGCGCGGCGCCAGGTGAGCCAGGCCGTCGTCCACATGCCGCCGCCGGCGACCGCGAGCAGCAGCGCAATGTCGGACAGCGCGAACGGCTTTCCCGCGAACAGCCGGAACGCTTGGCGCGTCACGTCGATCGCGGTGCCCGGGAGCGTCCTCGCGAAGCCGACCGCCGCAGCGGTCCAAAGCGCGCCGACCACCGGCTTGCGCCAGGCCGCCGGCCGCGCCGGCGCGGGCAGCGACGACATCACGCGCGCTGTGAAGCCGTCGTCCAGGAGGTAGGCCCCCGGGCGCTCGTGCGAGCGCTCGGCCAGCGCGCGATCCAGCCAGTCGCCGGACATTCCGGCGTCGTCGGTGTTCGCAGGTCGGTTCATGCGTCGTTTCCTCGTTCGTCCGGCGCCCATGCCGCCATGGCGGCCTTGAGCTTCTGCTTCGCGCGCAGGATGTGCGTCTTCACGGTTCCCACCGGCATCCCGAGCACGTAGGCCGCTTCCTCGTGCGACAGGTCGTTGTCATAGCACTGGACAATCGCGGCGCGCTCCGGTTCGGACAATACACGCATCGCACGGTCGAGGTCGAGCCTGAGAGTGGCCGAGTGCGCGTGGTCGCCTCCCGCCTCGGCAGGGGATTCGATTGTTTCCGGATCGTCGTCGGCAACGAGGGCGTCGCGATCGCCCAGGAGTTCCTCGTGGCGCTTGCGCGTGTGCGCCAGCCAGCAATTGGTCGCGATTCGGTAGAGCCAGGTCGAAAAGCGCGCTTCCTGCCGGAAGGCCTTCAGATTGCGCCAGGCAAGCACGAAGGTGTCCTGCGCGAGATCGTCGGCCAGCGCGTGGTTGCCGGCGGTCAGCTTGCGCAGGCAGGCGCGCACGGCGGACTGATGCCGGCGCACCAGCTCTGCGAACGCATGCCGATCGTCCGCGACGACGCAGCGCGCGATCAGCGCCGCGTCGGTGACCGCCGCCGGGGGGCCCGCTGCCATCGATCAGCGCAGGTGCCCGCGACCTGTCCCGTCCGCCACGCAATGTGCAAGAGCCGGTCGCAGTGGCGTAGGCATCGGGATTGCCGCGTACCATTCGACGTCGCTTTCCGGCCTTTCCGCCGCGCTCACGCGCCTCCCGCCGGGGGCGCAGGCGGGTCGCGGCGCAGGTCGGAGGCCCTGTCCTCGAAGAACCACAGCACGCAGTAGCCGAGGCCCAGGAACAGCAGGACCAAGCCGACGCTGTTGGGCGTGCCGTCGTCGAACATCGAGAAGGCGGACAGGCCGAGGCCCACCGCGGTCAGGATGACGCCTTTGCGCAGGTCCGACCACGCGGTGCGGCGCCGAATCAGGCGCGCCTGGTCGTACAGCGGCGCGCCCCCCGCAGCCTGGGGCGTCGCCGGGTTCGCCATCGCACCGAGCGATGCACCGGGCGAGGAACCTGCCGCCAGCGCCTCCATCGCCGCTGCCGGCGTGACGACGCCGCGTTCCGCGAGCTTCAGCATCGTCTCGTTGTGCATGCGCGTCTTGCGGATCTTGTACCAGATAAGCAAGGCGATGATCAGCAGCGGGACGAGGAAGACAACGGTCACGATCAGGAAGACGAACAAGGCGGTCGCCGGCTCGTCGTTCGCGAACTGCTCGAAAGAGTCGTAGTTGCGGTCGATGCCGAGGCCCCGGACGCGGACGTGGTTCTTGCCCTTCAGGAGACCGATCGACACGTCCACATCGGCCTTGTCCTTTGCCCCCGCGTCCCCGGCTCCCGGGGGAGGGGCGCCGCCGCCGGCGGACGCGTCCGCGGCCGGGGGTGGCGACGCGGCAGGCGCCGGAATGGCCGCGGTCGTTGCCGCAGCGGTCGGCTGGGCGGCGGCCACGGGGGTCTGCCCCGCGTTGGCCTGGGCGACGAGGATCCGTCCGTCGAGGGCCGCAGCGCGCACCACGTGGGCGTGCGGCAACAGCCAGCAGGCGAGGCCCAGGGCGAAAGCGGCACCCAGCACCAGGCGGCGGATTCCGGCGGCCGGCGGCGTGACGGACTGAAGATGCATGAAGACTCCCCCGGATGACATGGCAGTTGGATGCGGCGACGCCGCCGGCCGGATTCACCGCGGCGCCGGAACCACCGGGCCCGCCGCGCGGCCGAAGCTGCACACACCCCATGCTATTATCGCCGCGACCTCCAATCGGCGGCAGCAAGCCACTGTACGATCCTCTCGATGGCCGACGCCACACCCTCCCAACGCCTCCGCCGGGATCGCCGGATTCGAGCCGGCCTGCACTGCGCCTGATGATGCTGCGCGGCGGTATCGGTTTTCGCAGCGTCCTGGCGGCCGTGTTCCTGCTGTTCGCCGTTGTGGTCCGGGCGCAGGACACCGCCACTGTCACGCTCAATTTCGTCAATGCCGACATCGACGCGGTGGTGAAGGCGGTCGGCGAGATCACCGGGCTCAACTTTCTGGTCGATCCGCGCGTCAAGGGCACCGTCAACATCGTCTCGGCGCATCCGGTCCCGAAGTCGCTGGTCTACCCGACGCTGCTGTCGGCGCTGCGCATGCAGGGTTTCGCGGCGGTCGAGTCCGAGGGCGTCGTCAAGATCGTCCCCGAGGTCGATGCCAAGACGCAGGGCGGACCCGTGCAGCGCGGGGCGGTCTCCGCCTCGGGCGATCGCATCGTCACCCAGGTCATCGCACTGCGGCACGAGTCGGCGGCGCAGATGGTCACCGTGCTGCGACCCCTGATCTCGCCTTCCAACACGATCTCGGCCTACATCCCGAACAACGCCATCATCGTCACCGATTTCGCCGACAACCTGAAGCGCATCGACCAGATCGTCGCGTCGCTCGACCATCCGCCGGGCGAGCCGGTGCTGGTGCACGTGAAGAACGCTTCGGCGCTCGACATCGTGTCGATGTTGAATCGCCTGCTGTCGGACGCCCCGGGCCAGCCCGGGGCCCCCGCGGATGCGCAGCAGCGCGTCAACCTGGTCGCCGACCCGCGCTCGAACAGCGTGATGATCCGCTCGGACAGCGCGGCGCGCACCGCCAGCGTGCGACAGATGATCGAGCAGCTCGACACGCCGCAGCCGCAGGGCGGCAACGTCTACATCGTGTACCTGAAGAATGCCGAGGCCACGGAAGTGGCGCACACGCTGCGCGGGCTCTACGGCGGCGACCAGAAATCGGCGTTGCTGGCGCCGGTCCCCGCCGCAGCGACGGGCGCCGCGCCATCGCTGCAGAATGCGGTCGCGACGACCGCGTTCGAAGGGTCCGCGGCCGCGACGGCGCCGCTGCAGGGCGCGGGTTCGGCGCCGGGGGCGTTCGCCGCCGGCGGGGCGGTAATCCAGGCCGACACCGCCAGCAACGCATTGGTCATCCGCGCGCCCGAGCCCGTCTACAACAATCTGCGCGCGGTGATCGACCGCCTCGACACGCGGCGGGCGCAGGTGTTCGTCGAGGCGCTGATCGTCGAGGTGTCCGCGGACAAGGCCGCCGAGTTCGGCATCCAGTGGCAGGTGCTCACCGGCGCGAACAAGAACAACGTGCAGGGCATCGGCGGGACCAACTTCGGCACCCGCGGCAGCGGCACGAACATCATCGACGCGTCGGCGAACCTCGGCAGCATCGGCCAGGGACTCAATCTCGGCATCATCAACGGGACGGTGAACATCCCCGGGCTCGGCGTCATCAGCAACCTCGGGTTGCTGGTGCGAGCGCTGCAGAACGATTCCAACGCGAACATCCTGTCGACGCCGACCTTGCTCACCCTCGACAACGAGGAGGCGCGCATCGTCGTCGGCCAGAACGTGCCGTTCATCACCGGGCAATACGCGACGACGGGGACGACAGGCACGGTCCAGCCGTTCCAGACGATCGAGCGGCGCGATGTCGGATTGGTGCTGCGGGTGCGCCCGCAGATCACCGAAGGCGGCGCAGTGCGCCTCGGCATCTACCAGGAGGTGTCGCGCGTGCAGGACACGTCGGCCGCGGGGCCGATCCTGTCCAAGCGCGCGCTCGAGTCGACGGTCGTCGTCGACGACAACCAGATCGTGGTGCTCGGGGGACTGATCCAGGACAGCCTGACCGACGGCACGCAGAAGCTTCCTGTCGTCGGCGACATTCCGGGGATCGGCCCGCTGTTCCGCTACGACACGCGCGAGCGCACGAAGACGAACCTGATGGTGTTCCTGAAGCCGACGATCGTGCGCGGCCCGGTCGGCGGCCGTGAAACCACCTCCGAGCGCTACGACTACCTGCGCGACGCGCAGCAGGAGATCGCCCCCGGCGAGCGGTGGTTCTGGAAGGACAAGACCGCGCCGCAGATGCCGCCGCAAGGCACGATGCCCGGCGACGCCGGCACGACGCCTCTGCCGCAGGCACGGGTCCCGGCCCCGGGAATGGCTGCGCCCGGGCCCACATCGCCTGCTGCCACGGCCGCTCCTGCGACGGCCGCTCCTGCGACGGTCGCTCCTGCGACGGCCGCTCCTGCGACCGCGCCAGTACCCCCTGCGTCGACTGCGCGCCCCGCAAGGTAGCGCAGCACCTCCGCGACCCCGCGCGACGACGTGCCCGCGACCCGCCCCGCAGCGTTCGACGAAGCGCTGACCGCGCGCATTCCGTACGCATTCTCGCGAGCCCACGGCGTGCTCGCCTGCCGCGTCGAGGACGACGCCGTCGTCGTGCTGTTGCGTCCCGACGCGACGGTCGACGGCCTGGCCGAGTTGCGGCGCGTCCTCGCCCGGCCGCTGTCGACGCGGCCCGTCGCCGCCGAGACGTTCGCGGCGGAGCTCGCGCGCGCGTACAACCAGGCGGGCGCCGCGCTGGCGATGAGCGAGGGGCTGGCCAACGAGACCGACCTCGCGCGCCTGATGCAGGAACTGCCGTCGTCCGAGGACCTGCTCGACGACAGCGCGCAGGCGCCGGTGGTGCGCATGATCAATGCGTTGCTGCTGCAGGCGTTGCGCGAGCGCGCGTCCGACCTGCACTTCGAGCCCTACGAGGCGCGCTCGGTCGTGCGCTTTCGCGTCGACGGCATGCTGCGCGACATCATCGAGCCTCCGCGCGCGCTGCACGCGGCGTTGGTTTCGCGACTCAAGATCATGGCCGGGCTCGACATCGCCGAGAAGCGCCTGCCGCAGGACGGACGCATCGCGTTGCGGCTGGGCGACCGGCAGGTCGACGTGCGGATGTCTTCGCTGCCGACGGGAGCGGGCGAGCGCGTCGTGCTGCGCCTGCTCGACCAGGAGTCGGCGCGCCTCGACCTCGCGAAGCTGGGCATGAGCGAAGGCACGCTCGCCGAGATCGACCGCGTGATCCACGAGCCCCACGGCATCCTGCTCGTGACCGGGCCGACGGGGTCGGGCAAGACGACGACGCTCTACGCCGCGCTTTCACGACTGCCGCGGGCGACGACGAACATGATGACGGTCGAGGACCCGATCGAGTACGCCCTCGACGGCGTGGCGCAGACGCAGGTGAACCCGCGCATCGATCTCACCTTCGCCCGCGCGCTGCGCTCGATCCTGCGCCAGGACCCCGACGTGATCATGATCGACGAGATCCGCGACCTCGAAACGGCGCAGATCGCAGTGCAGGCGTCGCTGACTGGCCACCTGGTGCTCGCGACGCTGCACACCAACGACGCCGCGAGTGCGATCACGCGCCTCGCCGACATGGGCGTCGAGCCCTACCTGCTCGCGTCGTCGTTGCTCGGCGTGCTGGCGCAGCGCCTGGTGCGCACGCTGTGCCCCGCCTGCAAGGCGGCGGCCGGGGCCACCGACGGCGAGCGCAGGCTGCTCGGCGAGCTCGGCTTGGCGCCTTCCCAGCGCGTGTGGAGCGCGCCGGGATGCGACCAATGCAGTCGCAGCGGATTCGCCGGGCGCAGCGGCGTCTACGAGTTCCTGCGCATCGACGATGCGTTGCGGCGCCTGATCCACGACGGCACGGGCGAGCTCGCGCTGCGCGATGCCGCGCTCGCTGCCGGCATGCGGCGGCTGCGCAACGACGGCGCGCGGCTGATCGCGGACGGGACGACGTCGCTCGCCGAGTTGACGCGCGTCACGCGCGACGCCTGAGCGTACCTGGGCCATGGCCGCATTCCGCTTCGAGGCGGTCGACGCGCAGGGCCGGCTCAAGCAGGGCCTGCTCGACGCGGAGAATCCCCGCGTCGCGCGCGATCGCCTGCGCGCGGACGGACTGGTCCCCACCGCCGTAGAACCCGCTCCCGAGCGGCCCGATACGCTGTCGCGCATGCGACTGCCCGCGGCGGCGCTCGCGTTGTTCACGCGCCAGCTCGCGACCCTCGTCCATGCGGGAATGCCTCTCGACCACGCGCTGCGCGCGGTCGGCGAGCAGGCCGACGATCCGCGCGTCGCCACGCTCGTTGCCGCGCTGCGCACGCAGGTGATGGCCGGCGAGCCGCTGCCCTCGGCGCTCGCGCGCTTTCCGCGGACGTTCGCGCCGCTCTATCGCGGCCTGGTCGGCGCGGGCACCGAGACCGGCCGCCTGTCGGAGGTCCTCGCCCGGCTCGCCGACTATCTCGATGCGCGGCTGGTGCTGCGGCAGAAATTCACCGTCGCGCTGATCTATCCGGCGCTGGTGACGATCATCGCACTGGGCGTCATCGCGGTGCTGCTGACCTACGTCGTGCCCCAGGTCGTATCCGTCTACCAGCAGAGCCGGCAGACGCTGCCGCCGCTGACGCGCGCGCTGATCGCGACCAGCGCGTTCTTTCGCGCGACCGGATGGTTCTGGGCCGCGGCACTGGCGATGTTCATGATCGCCGCGGTGTTCGGCTGGCGCTTCGAGACCGTACGCGAGCGCGTCCACCGATGGCTGCTGCGCGTGCCCGGCGCAGGCCGGCTCGCGGCCAGCCTCGATGCAGCGCGCTATGCAAGCACGCTGGCGATCCTGGTCGGCAGCGGGGCGCCGCTGTTGCGCTCGCTGTCCGCCGCGACCGACGTCATCCGGCTGATCCCCCTCGCGCGTGCGGGCCGCAAGGCCAACGCGCTGGTGCGCGAGGGCGTTTCGCTGTCGCGCGCGCTCAAGGACCAGGATGCGTTTCCACCGGTGCTGATCCATTTGATCGCCAACGGCGAGCAGAGCGGGGCGCTGGCGCCGATGCTCGAGCGTGCTGCGCAGGAGCTCGAGCGCGAAGCCGAACGCCGACTCGCCTGGCTCGCCGCGCTGATCCAGCCGACGCTGATCGTCGCGATGGGCGCGATCGTGCTGGTGCTGGTGCTCGCGGTGATGCTGCCGATCGTGACGATGAACCAGCTGGTCCGATGATGCCGGGGATCGTTGCGACGAACCGGCTCGTCGGATGACGCTGCGCATCGAGACGATGCGTCAGCTCGCCCGGTGATGCGAACGCCGGCGCCTCCACCTCACTGCGGAGGCTGGCGTCCGCGCGCCCGCTGTTCCCTGTTGCCTGTCTCCTGTTGCCCGATGGCCCAGGCGACGTGCTCGCGCACCAGCGGCGATGGGTCGCTGGCGCGTGCGCGCAGCGCGGCGACGATCGCGGGATCCTTCGGTGCGTTCCCGAGGGCGACCGCGACATTGCGCGACCAGCGCTCGAAGCCGATGCGCCGGATCGCGCTGCCCTCGGTGCGGCGCAGGAACTGCGCCTCGGTCCACGCGAAGAGCTCGGTCAGGCGGGTGCCGTCGAGGCCGTTGCGAACCTCGGCGAAATCGCTGACGGTGGTGGCGACGGCGTAGCGGTTCCACGGGCAGGCGAGCTGGCAATCGTCGCAGCCGTAGATGCGGTTTCCGACGAGCGGCCGCAGCTCCTCGGGAATGCTTCCGGCGAGCTCGATGGTCAGGTACGAGATGCAGCGCCTCGCGTCGAGCTCGTAGGGCGCGACGATCGCCCCGGTCGGGCAGGCGGCGATGCAGGCTTCGCAGGTCCCGCAATGCGCGGACACCGGCGCGGTCACGGGCAGCGGCAGGTCGGTGTAGATCTCGCCCAGGAAGAAGTACGACCCCGCCTCGCGCGTCAGCAGCAGCGTGTGCTTGCCGCGCCAGCCGAGGCCCGCCTTGGCGGCAAGCGCGACCTCGAGAACCGGCGCGCTGTCGCTGAACACGCGATGGCCGTAGGGACCGACCTCCGCGGCGATGCGCGAGGCGAGCTGCGCGAGCTTTCCGCGCAGCACCTTGTGATAGTCGCGTCCCAGCGCGTAGCGCGAGACGTAGCCGGCGAGCGGATCGAGGAGCGCCTCGCGTGCGGGGCGCGCCGTGGCCGGCCAGTAGTTGAGCCGCGCAGTGACGATGCGCAGCGTGCCGGGCACGAGCTCGGCGGGCCGCGCCCGGGCGACGCCGTGCCGCGCCATATAATCCATCTCGCCATGCCGGCCCGCGTCGAGCCAGTTCAGGAGTTTCGCTTCCTCGGCGCAAAGACCGGTGTCGGCGATGCCGATCGACTCGAACCCGAGCTCGCGCCCCCAGCCGGCGATCCGCTGCGCGAGCGCGGCCCAGTCCTGCGGCGCGCGGGCTGCGCCGTTCATGTCCAATGTCCTCCGAACTGGAACTGAAGTTGCATCTACCCGATGCCGGGGCAACCGAGCGTTGCGGGGCGTTGCTGGCGCCGTCGCTCGCCGGAGGCATGGTGGTCACATTGCACGGCGATCTCGGGGTCGGCAAGACCACCCTGGTCCGCGGACTGTTGCGCGCACGCGGCATCACGGGCCCGGTCAAGAGCCCCAGCTACGGACTGGTTGAACATTACCCGATTTCGAGCTTATACTTTTATCACATTGATTTCTATCGGTTCACGGATTCTGCCGAATGGGAAAATGCAGGACTGGCGGAGTGCTTTCGCGACGATTCCGTGTGCCTGATCGAGTGGCCCGAACGCGTCGACGGCCTGTTGCCGGCGCCGGACCTCGCGCTCGACCTCGCACATGCGGCGCAGGGCGACGGGCGCGAGTTGCGCGCTCGCGCGCTTTCTGCCGCGGGTGAGCGATGTCTGAACGCTCTCGCCGCCGGAATGCGGACGCCGCGCTGAGTCGCGTCTGCATCGAACGCCGCCGCGCGTTTCGCTGGCTGCTTCTTCCGGCCGCGCAGTGGATCGTGCCCGCGGCCTGGGCCGACGCCTCTCGGATCGCGTCGGCGCGCCTGTGGCCCGCGCAGGAATACACGCGGGTGATCTTCGAGGCCAAGGCCCCCATCGAGCACCAGCTGGTGATGCTGCGCGACCCGGATCGGCTGGTGCTCGACCTGGCACGCATCGAGCCTTCACCGGAACTCTCGGAACTCCCGGCACGCGTCCAGCCGTCGGATCCCTACGTCGCCGCCATCCGCGTCGGCAATCCCTCGGGCGGGTTCCTGCGCGTCGTCGTGGACCTCAAGTCAGCGGTGCGCCCGCAGGTGTTCTCGCTGCCGCCGGTGGCCGAATACGGCTACCGACTGGTCGTCGATCTCTACCCGCTCGTGCCGGTCGACCCGCTGATGGCGTTCCTGGCGCGCGAGCAGCGAGCCGACACCGGCCTCGGCGGGCCGGGGCGACAGGTCGTCTCCCCGCAGGCGCCGGAACGCTCCGGCCCCCGGCAGGGCGCCACGGAGGCGCAGCGTCGGCAGGGACAGGACCGCCGGATCACCATCGCGATCGACCCCGGGCACGGCGGCGAGGACCCGGGCGCGATCGGCCGTCTCGGCACCTATGAGAAGAATGTCGCGCTCGCCATTTCGCGCCGGCTGCAACATGTGCTCGACGCGGATTCCCGCCTGCGCGTCGTGCTGACCCGCAACGCCGATTTTTTCGTACCGCTGGCCGAGCGCGTCCAGAAGGCGCGCCGGGTCCGCGCCGACCTGCTCGTCTCGATCCATGCCGACGCGTTCACCGTGCCGACGGCGCGCGGGTCGTCGGTGTTTGCGCTCTCCGAGCACGGTGCGACGAGCGCGGCGGCACGCTGGATGGCGCAGCGGGAGAATGCGGCTGACCTGATCGGCGGCGTCGACCTGGGCGTGAAGGATCCGGTGCTTGCGCGTACACTTCTCGATCTTTCGCAGACCGCGCAGATCAGCGACAGCCTGAAAGTCGGACGCGACGTGCTGGAGGAGCTCGGCACGCACAACGCGCTCCACAAGTCGGTCGTCGAGCAGGCGGGGTTCGCGGTCCTGAAGGCACCCGACATTCCGTCGATACTCGTGGAAACCGCGTTCATCTCCAATCCGGACGAAGAGCTCAAGCTGCGCAATCCCCGGCAGCAGCAGCGGTTCGCGGAATCGATCGCCGAGGGCGTCAAGGGCTACTTCTCGAAGAGCCCTCCGCTCGCCCGCGCGTGATTCCGTGCCGCGTTTTTTCGTCACGTTCATCCTGCTGCTCGCGGCGCTCTTCGGGATCGAGCTGACCCCCTGGGCGCAGGCGTCGATCGTGACGCCCTGGACCGACGCGGTCGCGCGCGTTGCCACGACGCTGATTCACGGGTTCGATCCGGGCGTCCACGCGCGCGGCAACATCATCAGCACCGCGACAGGCTCGTTCGCCGTGTCGATCGAGGCCGGATGCAATGGCGTCGAGGCGACGCTGGTGCTCGTCTCCGCGATCCTGGCGTTCCCGGCGACCTGGCGACATCGCCTGATGGGCATCGCGATCGGGACCGTCGCGGTGCAGGGGCTCAACGTCGTTCGCGTCATCAGCCTGTTCTATCTCGGTCAGTGGAGCCGCGACGCGTTCGAATGGGCGCATCTGTATGTCTGGCAGGCGCTGATCATGCTCGACGTGCTGATCGTGTGGCTGCTGTGGGTGCGCCTTGCGCGGGACCGGCCCGGCGGCGCTGCCCCGCCCCCCGGCGCGGCGATCGCGTAGCGACTTCGATGCCTGCTGCCGCGCGGTCCGCGGGCGTGGCCGGATTCGTCCTGCGCACCCTCGCATGGCTTCCGGCGGCCTTCGCCCTCTGGTATTTCGCGGCGCCGCTGCTGCTGGCACCGGTCGCGTGGATCCTGCGCGTCATCGCCGACGTCGCCCTCCCCGGCCTCCTGCGTTCCATCGAGCAGTCGGCCTCGACGCTGACGTTCGTGACCACATTGCGTCCCGGCGTCGCGATCGAGCACGGGGTGGTCACTGTCGACGTCAACCTGCTGCTCTATTCGTTCGGCCTGCCGATGTTCGTCGCGCTGACGCTCGCTGCGCGCGAGCCCGCGTGGAAGCGCAACCTCGCCATCGGCTACGCGGTGCTCCTGCCTTTCAGCGCGTGGGGCGCGCTCGCGGATTTCCTCAAGAACGTCGCGATCACCGCGGGTCCCGCCGTCGCCTCGCAGACCGGCTTCACCGCCTGGCAACGCGAAGCGATCGCCTACGCCTATCAGTTCGGCACGCTGATCCTGCCCGCGGTGGTGCCCGCCGTGGTGTGGGTGACGACCCACGGCCGCTTCCTCTCCGGCTTGCGCGGGCCGCCCCCCGAAAAACAGGGACGCACCACGTATTAAAACGTGGTGCGTCCCTGTTTTTCGAGGTGGCGGGCCCGCTCGCGGTCGCGCAGGACCTTGCGCTGCACCTTGCCCGTCGTCGTCATCGGCAGCGCATCGATGAACTCGATCTCTTTCGGATATTCGTAAGGGGCGAGGTGGCGCCGCACGTGCTGCGCCAGGTCTTCCTCGAGTGCCGCACTGGGGGCGTGGCCCGGCGCGAGCACGATGAACGCCTTGACGATGTTGCCGCGCGTCTCGTCGGGCGAGGGAACCAC